>DASRSQ010000346.1:0-22240 GCA_035656475.1 Gemmataceae bacterium
ATTGAAGAAATCCGCCTGCAAGATACACTGACCCGTAGCGAATCCCACCTACCGCAATCAGAAAGAATCCCGCCGATGGATACTGATCTCTTCGATACACTCGAGCAAACCGTCAAGAGTGCAGGCCCCGCGGCTGCCATCGACAAGCTGTGCGACGAACTCAAGGCTCGCAAGGATTACGGCGCCCTCTTCTATGCCCTCTTGATGAAGAAACGTTTCGAGCTGGGAGTGTCGCCGATCGCCACCGGGTCCAACCAGGATCTGCCGGCGTCGGCGCATCATGCCTTCGAGGACGGCATCGCGGACGCTGCCCGCACCGTCGGTTCGCTCTACCTCGCGGACGGCCAGATCCCGCAGGCCTGGGGCTATTTCCGCATGCTCGGCGATCCTGCCCCCGTCGCGGCGGCGCTCGAAGCGCTCGAACTCACCGACAGCATGGACACGCAGTCGATCATCGACATCGCCTTCCATCAAGGCGTGCTGCCGATCAAGGGTTTCGACTGGGTGATTCAACGTTTCGGCATCTGCAGTGCCATTACCGTCATGGGAGGCGAGCTGCCGATCCCGGCGGAGGCGCGGGCAGAGTGCTCGAAGAAGCTGATCCGTACCTTGCATGCCGAGCTGATGGATCGCCTGCGTGCGGAGATCCAACGGCAACAAAACTTCGTGCCAACGGCATCGACGGTGCGCGAGCTCATCGCCGGCCGCGATTGGCTCTTCACGGACGATTTCTATCACATTGACCTGTCGCACCTGAACGCAGTGGTGCAGATGGCGACGCAACTCGACAAGTGCCCGGAGCTGGAGCTGGCGCGCGACCTGTGTGCGTATGGGATGAAGCTATCACCGAAGTTTCGCTACCAGTCGGAGCCGCCGTTTGACGATCAGTATGCCGACTATGACAAGTATCTCGCGATCTTGACGGGCGAAGATGTCGAGGGGGGCTTGGCGCACTTCCGAGGCAAGGTGGAATCGCATCCGCCGGAGGTCGCCGGCACGTTTCCGACGGAGGTTTACGTCAACCTGCTCTTGCGTCTGGGACGCGACAACGAGGCGCTCGACGTCGTGCGCCGCTACATCGCGCCGCTGGGAGAAGCTCGGCTATCGTGCCCGAACCTGGTGGAGCTGGTGCAGAAGACGAAACGCTACGAGGTGCTCGCGGAAACCGCGCGGGCCCAAGGAAACCCGGTTAACTTCCTCGCGGGAATCATTGCGAAGGGTGCGCGTTAGCCGGTCGTGCGAGCGACGTGCATCTACAAACATGTGCAATTCGCGTGTTTTCTCGCTTACGCGTCGGGCTTGTGCAGGTAAAGCCACACCTGTGAGTAACGACTCGCCGCTACCGGATTGGGCCGATGCGTTCGATCGGGTAGTACACCGCCAGGGCGCGGCCCAGCATCAGGCGTTGCGGAACCAGGCCCCATTCGCGGCTGTCGGAGCTCGCCTGGCTGTTGTCGCCCAGGCAGAGATAATGGCCCGGCTGCACGTACATCGTCACGAATCGCATTCTCCCGTGCATCTCCCCCAGCTGAGTCGAGCCGACGGACCAGTCTTCGCGCTTCATGCCCATGCTGTGATCGGTGATGTGGGGCGAAGCGGTGGTGCGATAATAGATGTCGCGCCAGAGCCGGATGTGGTTGATGGTGACGCTGGCCCCCTTGCTGCCGATGCTTGCTGGCTCGAAATCATTTTCTTTTGTCGGGCCGCGGCGCGCGACAATGGCGTCGTCCGATAGCCCCTTGTCCTCGGGACCGCGAATTTCCGGCGGATCGTATTCTTTGCCATCGCCAAAGGGGAGGTCGCGATCCACCCACACGGTCAGTCGGGCGTCCGTATTCGCCAGGCGAATCATGTAGCTGCCCGGTCCCTTGACGCGCGTCGGCTTGACCTCCATCGGCGTTGCCTCGCGCACCAGCTTCGCGTCCTTGAGCGTCAGCCGATACAGCGAGCAATCCCCGGTGGCCAGGTCGAAGCAAGCTTGGAAACGATGGATGCCTCGGCTCAGCTCCAGGCAGAACTCCCCCTTTGGCTCCGTGACATCGACGTTGCACTCGAGCATCAAATCGCCCACCCAGTGTGCGTACTCGTACTGCCTGCTGTAAAAGCGCTCGGTGTTGTTGTCGTCGGTGGTCATGGCGGAGTTATAGTCCAGGGTATCGAGGATCAGCATCCGCTTGACCTGGTTGAGCGGCGTGTCGACCTGGCCCTCGATCCGATCGGGACGGACCAGGTGGGAGTAGCGGATGAAATCGTACTTTTCAGCCTGTTTGCCGTCGCAGATGAAACCAGTCCCCTTGTCGGCTTTCCAGGTGCTGCCCGCGGCCGGGCTCCAGCGATCGAGCTTGCCGACGAGGTCCTTTGGCTGAAAATCGTTGTCATAAACGATGCGGCGCAACGCCATCATCACGCCCGGCGGTTTGCGGAGGATTCTGAACTTGCCCGCCCGGAATGCATCCGTCGACGCCTTGTCGTCTACATGCATGAACTTGTCTTGCCAGAGATCGTTGGCGCTGACATTGGGATTCTTGAGGTCGTTGTAGAACGGCTCCCCATCCTTCTCTGGGACGCGATGATACACTCGGCCAAAGAAGATGGCGAGGATCTCGCCCGGCAGGCCGAGCAGACGCTTGATGTAGTTCTTGGGCGTCCCCTTGTCGACGGGGCCCTTGGGAAACTTGAAGACGACCACATCGTACCGATTGGGGGCCATGACCGGTTCGTTGCACTTCGTGACAAGGACACGGTCTCCGGACTCCCACGGGCCGCCGCAACCGGGAAGCACCAGAAGCATCGCCCACAATAGCATCCAGCGGCGCATGGTCATTGGCCGGCTCCTCCGATATCGCGCACGGTATTCAGATATCCGCAATTCTGGCACTCGCACTTCGTGATGCGCGCCGGCTGAATGCCCGGCTGCGCCTCCGCCTCGGAGCTGGCGTTCACCAAATTTTCCTTGCCGCACTGCACGCAGCGGACCTTGAAGTGATAGCCAAGCAGCGTGTCCGCCATTGATCCGGTCGGAATGACGAACGCCTCGGCCAGGAAGGTCTTGAGCATCAAGACGAGCACGACCACAAAAACGATGGTCTCGATCAGTTCGCGAAATGTGTCCTTGATCTCGACGGGCTTCACCGGCGGCGTGGTCGGGGGCGGTACCTTCTTCGCAGCGGCTGGATCGAGCGGAATCGGCGGCAAATTCATCGGCTCCGCCGATACCGCGCCCGGCGGAATCCCTTGCGAATTGGCTGGTTTGTCATCTGCCATTCAGCACCTGCGCGGCGGTATGTGGTTCAATGCCATGCAAGAATCATATGGTTTCCGCTCACGGAAGCCACCGCACGCCCGAGCGTTGCGGGGCCGCGCCGCGAGCGATCAGGGCCGACCCGACGATGCTCGCCGCCTCGACGCGTCCCTGGTCGGTCCAGAATCGGCTGTCTTCCGAGTTCGGGCTGTTGTCGCCCAGGACGAAATACTGATCCGGCCCAAGCCGGACTGCCTTGCCGCGCACGCCGTTGATTCCCTGCTGACCGTAGTGCACATCGCGCGACAGACGAAACCGATGTAGCCGCACGCGCACGCCATCCGCATGCACCTGAAACGGCTCGGAGACGCCGTCGCGCTCCTTGCGTGCGGGGAGGTCCACACTGCAGCAAACCGCGTCATCGACCGCCAGCGTCACGCGCCGATCGACGAACGCCAGCTCGACGCGACACCGCTGTCCCGGCTGTAATGCCCAGACGTGCTCGCCGTCGGCGATTTTGCGAATCCGCTCCGGCTCGTGCACCGGCCACGCAAACGCTTCGATGGCCCGCGCCTCGCCGAGGGGAAGCGTGACCTCGATCCAGTCGCCACCATCGCACAGACGCAACGAGACACTGCCGGCGCCCGCGACTGCCTCGACCTCCGTTGCGATGAGGAAATCGTGCACGCATTCGCTGTCGGCGTGCAGCGACCCGTTGTAAGCGTATTCGTCCCGAATTGGCTCGCATTTTTTGGTCGCCGCGATTTCGTTGCGGTAGGTCGCCGTGGTCGGGGAAGCGGTCCCGTCCAGATCGATGACGCGTGAATCCGGGCCCGTCAGCACATCCCAGCGTTCCGGTCGCGCCTGCAGCTGATCGTAGATCGGCAATGCCATGCGTTTGGCCTCGTCCCATGGCTTGCGCAACAGCTCGCCGTCCACGTACACGTCGCCATCGTGGATCAGGATTTCCTCGCCAGGCAGACCGAGAATGCGCTTGATGTAGAAAACGCCCAGCAGCCGAAAGACAACGATTTCCCAGCGCGACGGCGTACGGAAAAGGTGCGCCGTGCGATGCACGATGATGCGGTCGCCGGCAATTTCCGGGCCATCGAGGGGAATAGGGAAATGTCCGCAATTCTGGCAGAATGCCTTGCGATAGAAGCGTGCCTGCCCGGTCCCCTTCGAATCCGCCGCCGCTCGCCCGACAACCACCTCCGCGCCGCAGCACGGACAGAGGCCGACGCGATGATGCCCGCGCAATGCCGGCGCCATGCTCCCCGTCGGCACATGGAACGGTTCGAGCACCACGGTCTCGATCAGCGCGACGACGCAAACCCCCAGCACCACGCCGCCCAGGCAATATCGGGCGACGCGCAGTGCTCGCGCAAATCGCGGCTTCGGCGCAAGCTGGACAGAATCGGCCATCTTGGCTCCTTCGACCATCCGGCCCCCCCATCGCCCCTGTACCTGGATGGACTCGAATTTGCCAGCGGGATTGCACACGTGTTGCCAGACGGGTGCCGTGATTGTCCGCTCGGCGGTTTACTGGTCGTTAGAAAAGTAATGGGAGCGGGAGCCCAAAAGTCAGTATCGCTGATTGAATTGACATTTTCCATGTCGGCACGGAAGGATGGAATGGCCCCCCCGCGCCCGGCAAATTGGCCAACCAGGGTCGCCGACCGCTGTTTTTCCAGGGCTTTTTGCGAATCCAGTTGGCCACCGCAAGTTGGCCATGTAGTCCTCATGGCCATCTGGAATGCGCATTATTTTTCTGACTATCAGTAGCGCACGCTACGTCTAGCGGTTGGCGTCGCGCCGAAGCTGCGATCTGGATCGCTAAACCGCCGAGCGGACAATGACGACGCATGTCTCTCGATTTTGCTTGCATGGCGCGACGGACGACGTAAAATCGCTCGCGGACATGTCTGCGTGATCGAGGGAACGAGATGATTGCCATTGACGAAGCTTACGTCGATTCCGCTGCGCCGAACGCCGATGCTGCCAAGAATGGGCGCGGCCTGGTGCTCAAGGGCAAGTTCCTGAAACTGCACGCCTCCGAGGACGGCACGCTTCTCTTCGGCGAGTGTCAGGGCAGCGGCAAGGAGCCATACCGCTGCTCCAGTGACTTCGCCCGCCCCGAGGCGCCGACGCATCGCTGCAATTGTCCGAGCCGACAGTTCCCGTGCAAACATTGCGTCGGCCTCATGTACGCGTTTGCGCTCAAGAAGAATTTCACGACCGCACCGATCCCCGAAGACCTTGCATCCAAGCGCGAGAAGTTGCAGGCCCGCGTCGAGAAGAAAAAGGATGACGCCGAGAAGCCGCCGAAGCAGGTCAACAAGGACGCGCTTGCCAAGAAGATCAAGGCCCAACTCGACGGCATCGACATCCTCGAACGCCTGACCAACGACTGCGTCCGTCTCGGCATCGGCAACATGAACGCCAAGCTGGCCCGCGAAATGGAAGGCCAGGCCAAACAGCTCGGCAACGCCTACCTCCCCGGCGCTCAAAATGCCTTGCACGCCTACACCACGCTCTTTTCCGGCAACGATGGCAAATACGCCGAACAGACCGCCGCCCAGCGCGAACGCGTTTACAGCGAGGCCCTCGATCAGCTCAGCCGGCTGCACGCCCTCGTCAAACAGGGACGCGCCTATCTGCAGCGCCGGCTCGAGGATCCCGATCTCAAGCCCGAGACCGAATCGAGCATCGCCGCCTGGCTCGGCCATGCCTGGCACCTGACCGAACTCAAGGCCGTCGGCCTCGTCGAGGCCGACGCCGAGCTGGTGCAGCTCGCCTTCAATTCGCACGACGACATCGCTCGCCAGGAGTACGTCGACACCGGCGTCTGGATGGCGCTCGCCAACGGCAAGATTCGCCTCACGCAAAACTTCCGCCCGTACAAGGCCGCCAAGTTCATCAAGAGCGACGATAGTTTTTCTCAGGTCGCCCAGGTCAAGGAATTGTGCGTCTATCCCGGCGATGTCAATCCGCGTATCCGCTGGGAGGGCATGTTGCCCCGGCCGCTCGAACCGAAGGACCTCGAAAGAATCCGCACGTTCGGCAAACCCGATTTCGCCGCGATCGTCAAGGAAGTCAAGGGCCACCTGAAGGGCCCGCTGTCGGACAAGATGCCGATCTACGCTCTCAATTTCAAACGCCTTGGCAAAGTCGGCGACCAGTTCGTTGCGGAAGACGCGAAAGGCGAACGCCTCGTGATGACCGACGTCGGCATGTCGGAGGAACCGCCGAGCGTGAATCTGTTGTCGTTGTTGCCGAAGGCGAGCTTCGCCGACAACACACTGATCGCGCGTTTTCGCCACGACCTCGACACGCGCAAGCTGCAGATCAAACCGCTGAGCATCGTGACCCCGAGCAGCGTCATTCGCTTGACGCTGTGATTCGTTTAGCCCTGCCTCGCAGAGGCGGGCGGACGTGTCGCATTGCAACACCTTCCTACGGACGGCAGCCCATGAGCATTCAGGTCCTGACCCAGGTTTACGACGAAATGCGTCGCCTCGCGATTGCCGGCAGCGTGGTTGCGCCGGGCGATTTCCGCCTGAAGAAGCTAATACCGCCGCTGGAGCAATCGGGCGCGAAGGCCCCTGTGTTCGCCAAGGTCGCCGACGCCGTCAAGAAAGTCGTCGATGGCAACGAGAAAACCTCGGCAGCCACGCTGCTCGAACTGGCGACCCTCGTCAACGCCATCCTCTACACGCAAGGCGAGACCGGTGCGCCCGGCGAGTTGCAAGAGATCGAGACGACCGACATGGGCGCGATGGCACAGACAAGTGCACGCATGTTGAAGCCGTTGCTCGAAGCGCTGACCAACACCGGCGCCGGCCGACTCGAAATCGTCCGCGATGCCATCGAACGCAACGCCTTTCGCGATTTGCGCCTCGTCAAGCCCGCCCTCGGCGCCATCGATGACCCGTACGGCGAGATCGGCGATCTCATTGCCGAGAAGGTCCTGCCAATCTATGGCAAGGCGATCTTGCACGACCTGCGCTCGACGTTCGATCTCAAGGGGAAGGCGTCCGGCCATCCGCGCCGCCTGCGTCTGTTGCACCAGCTCGATCCCGAGGGCACGCGCGATCTCGTCAAGCAGGCGCTCGACGAGGGCTCCAAGGAGGTCAAGGTCATCGCTATCGAGTGCCTCGGCAGCGATCCGGCCGATCTGTCGTACCTGCTCGAACAGGCGAAGGCGAAGGCCCAGGAAGTGCGCCAGGCTGCGTATCGGGCGCTGGCGTCGATCGATGACGATGCCGCGGTCGCCGTCTTGAAGTCGGCCATGGACGGCAAGGACCTGGAGCTGGCCATTGCTTCGCTGCAAAAGAGCCGAAATGCCAAGCTGCTCCGTCACATTATCGCCGGCGTGGAGAAGGAGCTGGAGGAGTTGCTGAAGACGAAGGACAAGAAGGCAGTCAGCCAGAAGATCGACCGCGTGGAATCGCTCTTGCAATGCCTGGAAGGGCGGGACGACGCCGACTCCGAAGCATTCGTCCTGAAGACGTTCGGCCGGCGCAGCGAGCTCGCCAAGCTCAAAGGGGATTCCGCGTCCGGGGCCGATCTGATTCTGTCGCTGGTCGCGGTGATGGAAGAAGGCAGCAAGAACATGCGCCTGGCCCTCGCGCACGAGCACGCCAACTTGCAGTCCAGCGATGAACTCGAGGCCAGCTTCAGCGCAGCACGCCGCATCCTGCCGGCTGCTGAGGTGTTCGAGATGTTCTCGCCGTACGTGACGGCCAAGGTGGACGAGAAGAAAAAGCGCGATCCCGCCTATCTCAAGCGCCAAGTCATAATCGAATCGATCAGCGACGAAGTCTACTTTGACGAAGACGGCGACAACGCCTATCCGCCGCTCGACCCGCGCTGGCTGGACATCGCGGTGGTAATAGGCGACATCGGCCTGATCCGCGAGCTCGGCCGCCCCGGCCATGCCGCTGCCAACGCCTTTCTCAAGGAAAGCTTCGGCGCGATCTTGATGAAATCCAAATCACTGGACGACTGCCGCGACGTGGTCGCCGCAATGATCCGCTGCGAGCACCCCGAGGCAACCGATGCGTTCATCGCCGTCCTCGAGAAGCAGAAGAAGCAGGACTATTACTTCTACTGGTTCGCGCGACTGATCCCGGAGCTGCCGAAGTCCGCCATCCCGCGGCTCGAGGCCCTGATCCCAAACCTGGGCGAGCATGCCGCGAACAGCCTCGTCGATTATTTGCAGCAGTTGCGCGAGAAGAAGTAGCGTGCCGTCTGTCGTACGGTAATCCAGCCAGGTATTTGTCGCGTTAGCGACGCACGACAGTTGCCCGGCGTTTCAACGCCGGGGCAGCGACGTCGTCGTGGCAAGCGTCGCGTAGCGACGCAGGAGTCCGCATCATGGCAAACACGTATACGTGCCTATATTACCACATCATCTTCAGCACGAAGAATCGCCACCCGTGGATCAATCCTGACATTGAACAGCGCGTCTGGGAATACCTCGGTGGCATCGCCCGTCAACATGACATGAAGGCGCTCAAAGTCGGCGGCGTTGAAGACCATGTCCATATCGTCGTATCCATGCGCCCCCCTGTTGCAGTCAGCCACGCAGTGCAGATGTTCAAAGGCAACTCGTCTCGATGGATTCACGAAACGCTTCCAAATCTGCGAGCATTCTCCTGGCAAGACGGTTACGGCGCATTCACGGTGAACAAGTCTCAATTGCCTGAGGTCATCGAATACGTTGCCAATCAACGCGAGCACCATCGGAAACGCACCTTTCAGGAGGAATACTGTGCATTTCTGAAAATGCATGGCATCGAATACGACGAACGCTACGTGTGGGGATAATGACTCGAACGTCGCTACGCGACTTCTACGTCGCAACGAATCCTATCCAGGCCATGAATGGCCTGGCTACTATCGGACGTCGCTACGCGACAAATGCCTGAGGCGATACTGAAACCGAACAACGAAGAGGAACACATGGCAAAGAAATCCGCCCCGACAAACGATACGCCGCCACCGAGCAATGGCGCCGCCGACGGGATGTTGCGCGCCCCTGCCGAGACGCTGTACGCGGAGGAAATCGAGCATCTCGTCAAGGAAGACAAACACCATCGCCCGCCCGGCTGGAAGATGTCGGCTCGCGCCGTCCTGACCTACATCTGCGGCGGCAAGGCGGGAACCAAGGAGATTACGCCGAAGTACATCGGCTACCAGCGCCTCGTCGAAATCGCGATCTCGACGCTCGTCACCGATCGCGCCCTGCTGCTGATCGGCGAACCGGGCACCGCGAAATCGTGGCTGTCCGAGCATCTCGCGGCTGCCATCAACGCCGACTCCACCAAGGTCGTGCAAGGCACCGCCGGCACCACCGAGGAACACATCCGCTACACCTGGAACTATGCGATGCTGATCGCGCATGGCCCGAGCCGCGATGCGCTGATCAAGAGTCCGATCTTCCGCGCCATGGAGTCGGGCACGATCGCGCGGTTCGAGGAAATCACGCGCTGTGCCGCCGAGGTGCAGGACGCGCTGATTTCGCTGCTGTCGGAGAAGCGCATCTCGGTGCCGGAGCTGATGACGGAGGTGCCGGCGACCAAGGGATTCTCGGTGATCGCGACCGCCAACACGCGCGATCGTGGCGTCAACGACATGTCGGCCGCGCTCAAGCGCCGCTTCAACATGATCGTGCTGCCGACGCCGTCGACGCTGGAGACCGAAGTCGCGATTGTCCGCAAGCGCGTCCGCGAGCTGGCGACGCACCTCGAGCTGCGTGCGACGGTGCCGGCCGACGATGCGATCGAGCAGGTGGTCACGGTCTTCCGCGAACTGCGTTCGGGGCAAACGCTCGATGGCAAGAACAAGGTCAAGGTCCCGTCCGGCGTCCTTTCGACCGCGGAGGCGATCTCTGTCCTCGCCGGCGGCATGGCCCTCGCCGCCAACTTCGGCACCGGCGACGTCACCCACCACGACCTCGCCGCCGGCATGCAAGGCGCCATCGTCAAGGACGAGGAGAAGGACAAGATCGTTTGGCAGGAGTATCTGTCGAACGTGTTGAAGAAGCGCGGCGCGGAATGGCGTCCGCTGTTCACGGCTTGCTCGGAGCACAATGAGTAACAGTTTAGCCCCGCCTCGCAGAGGCGGGCGGACATGATCCATATTCCGAAGCGCGTCCAGTCTGCCCGTTTCTGCGAAGCGGGGCTAAACGGGGGATCCAATTTGACCTGGAAAATCAACGTCTTTGGCGTCCGCCATCTGTCGCCGACTGGCGCCTGGCATCTGTGCCGATTTCTCGATCGGGTGCGGCCGAAGGTCGTGCTGATCGAGGGGCTCGCCGACGCGGACGAGCTGATTCCGCACTTCACGCGCAAGGGCACGAAGCCGCCGGTCGCGATCCTGGCGTACACCGATGCGATGCCGGTGCGGACGCTCGTCTATCCCCTGGCGCGCTATAGCCCCGAATACCAGGCGATGAAGTGGGCCGACGATCACAAGGCGCGCGTCGAGTTCATCGATTTGCCGTCCGACATCTTCCTTGCTTTTCAGGACCTTGAGGCCGTGCGAGTGATTCGCCGTGCGAAGGAGGCAGAGGATGACCGGGAGGGCGAGGCTCCCGCTGAGCCAGCCGAATCCGAATCACCGCAGGAACTTTGGCGGCCTGAACGCACCGAATCGATCTACGAGCGCATCGCGTCGCGCTGCGGCGAGCCGGATTACGACACCTACTGGGAACGCCGATTCGAGCACAACCTCGCCGACGAAAGCTATCGGCTCGCCGCGCACGAGCTTGGCCGCGAGCTGCGCGACGAAGAGGATCCGCCGCTGTGGCGCGCGGAGAATCTCGTGCGCGAAGCGTACATGCGCCGCCGTATCGCCGAGGTGATCGCGAGCGGCGTCAAGCCGGAGCAGATCGTCGCCGTCGTCGGCGCGTTCCACGCGCCGGTGCTCACGGGCGATCATCCCGCGATGACCGACGACGAACTCGCCTCGCTGGGCCGGCGCGGCAGCAAATTGACGCTGATGCCGTACTCGTACTTCAAGCTGTCCTCGCAATCCGGCTACGGCGCGGGCAATCGGGCGCCCGCATACTTCGAGCTGTTGTGGGAAACGCTCGAAGCCGGCGATCTGCACGAGTTGCCGCTGCGCTACCTGTCCAACGTCGCTCGCTTCATGCGCGAGAAGGGAACGCATCGCTCGACGGCCGAGGTCATCGAAGGCGTCCGCCTGGCCCGCACGCTGTCCGCCCTACACGAGGGGATGGCGCCAACCTTGCACGATCTGCGCGATGCGGCCGTCACGCTGATCGGGCATGGCGAATTATCATCGGTCAGCGAGGCGCTTTCGCAAGTGGACGTCGGCACCGCGATCGGCGCGTTACCCAAGGGCGTCAGCCAGACGTCGATCCAGAGCGACTTCGAGCGCGAACTCGATCGGCTCAAGCTCGAGAAGTATCGCACGACCGTCAAGCAGGAACTGACGCTCGACCTGCGCGAGAATCGTCGGGCCAAGACGGCAGACGCTGCGTTTCTCGATCTCGATCGCTCGTCGTTCTTCCATCGATTGCGCGTTCTCAACATCGGCTTCGCGACGCCGTCGAAGTCGAATCAGCAGTCGGCGACCTGGGCGGAGAAGTGGTTCCTGCAGTGGAGTCCCGAAAGCGAGATCGCGCTCGTCGAAGCCGTGCTGCTCGGCGAAACCGTCGAGCTGGCGACGGGCTTCAAGTTCAAGACGCAGCTCGAAGCGTGCAAGACGATCGCCGAAGCCGCCGACCTGGTCAACGACGCGTGTCAGTGCGGCTTGATGAAAGCGATGGACCTGGCACGCCGCCGACTGCAGGAACTGGCCGCTAATAGCACGGACCTGAAAGCGATCGCCCATGCGACGTTTCAGCTCAGCCAGGTTGTGCGCTATGGCGACGTGCGCAAGTTCGATCCGGCTCCACTGATGCCGTTGATGGAGGAGCTGTTCGTGCAAGGCGCGTTGTCGCTCCAGGGGGCCGCCAATTGCGACAACACGTCGGCGCAGGCGCTGCTCGTGTCGGTGGACGAGATGAACCGCGTCAGCCTGGAGCATCATGATCGCGTCGAGGAACAACTCTGGATCGATCGGCTGAAGATGCTGTCGGACGCCGACGATCGCAATCCGCTGTTGTCGGGCTATGCCTGTGCCACGCTGCTCGAGCGCGGCCTGATCGCAAACGAAGATCTCGCGCGTGAAGTGTCGCGCCGCCTGTCCCCCGGCATTCCGGCCGACCTCGGCGCCGGCTGGTTCGAAGGGCTCGCCAAACGCAATCGCTATTCGCTGCTCGCGCGGCAACCACTCTGGCAGGAACTCGCCCTCTACATCCGCTCGCTGGACGACGACCAGTTCAAGCGCGCCCTCGTCTTCCTGCGCCGCGCCTTCGGCGGCTTCAGCCCGCAGGAAAAACGCCACATCTGCGAAAACCTCGGCGAAATCTGGGGCACCGGCGCCGATGCCGCCAGCGAGGCGCTCGAGCAACCGTTGACGGAGAAGGAAGAGGAGAAGTTGAAGGAGCTGAGTGAATTCGATTTCGAAGACCTGTAACTCAGGAGTTCGCCATGAACTGGTTGATCCCCGTTCTCGCATTGGCGTCGACGATTACCTACACGTCTGTCCCCGATGAGAAAATCAAGGAGCCGGCCGTCGATGCCGAGCTGGTCAAGAACGGCAATCGCTTCGCGCTCGAGTGGTACGCCAAGGCGAAGGACGATTCGCGCAACCTGATCATCTCTCCCCTCAGCGCCACTACGGCCATGGGCATGACCTACAGCGGCGCCCGCGGGCAGACGGCCAAGGAAATGGCCGCCATATTGCGCTTCCCGCCGGAACAGGCCAAGCTCCATTCCGGCATGCACGGCTTGCTCAAAAAGATGACCGCCAAGCGGGCCTCGGGCGAACTCGACATTGCCAACTCTCTCTGGGCCCAACAGGGATTCGCTCTGGAAACGGATTTCCTGAACACTGTCAAAACCCAGTACGGCGCGACCGTGCGCGAGATCGATTTCAAGGATGGCGCCAACGCCGCCGGCCGCATCAACGACTGGGTGGCGAAACAGACCAAGAACAAGATTCCGGCGCTCCTGGAACCGGGCGATCTGACGCCGTTGACCGTGCTGGTGCTCGCCAACACCGTCTATTTCAAGGGAAACTGGCAGGCACGCTTCGAGAAGCAGGCGACCCTTGACGCGCGATTCTATCGCAAGCCTGGCGATCCCGTCGATGTGAAGATGATGAGCCAGCTAGCGAATTTTCCCTACTGGGGCGACAACGCGCTGCAAATGATTCAGCTCCCCTATGCGGGCAACCAGGTGTCGATGCTGATCCTCTTGCCCGGCAGCGCCGATGGGTTGCCGGACGTCGAGAAATCGCTCACCCCCGATAAGCTGTCGGAATTGATGGCCAAGCTCAAGGAGCAAAAGGTCAACGTCCACCTGCCCCGTTTCAAGGCCCGTTCGCGGCTGGATCTCAAGGAGAACCTGATCGCGATGGGCATGAAGGCCGCCTTCGACAAGGACAACGCCAATTTCACCGGCATGTGCCCTCAGCTGGTGCACATCTCGAAGATCGTCCATGAAGCGATTATCGAGGTGAATGAAGAAGGGACGGAGGCCGCCGGCGCGACGGCGGTCGAAGTCGAGAAGAAGGGCCCCGGCCCCGGCGTTCGCTTTCCGACGTTTGATGCCAACCGCCCGTTCCTCTATCTGATCCGCGACAACAGTACCGGTTGCATCCTGTTCATGGGCCGATTGCGCGATCCGTCAAAATGAAATTCGATTTACCATCCTCGAATCCGCTTGCATTCGGCCGTGACGCCGTTACTATCTCTCAAAATCCCTTGAGGAAAATCGCCATGGCAGAAATTGTGGGAATGGACGGGTTGTCCGATGAGGATCTCGACTACGAATTGAAGAACGGCGCCCGGTTCGTCATTTACAGCTATTGCATTTCCGTCATCATCTTGACGTTCAAGCAACCGAGCGCGATCCACTTCGTGCGCAGCAACGAGAGCCGCTTCGTGAAGGGCCTGCCCTATTCCGCAATCTCCATGCTCGCGGGTTGGTGGGGCTTCCCGTTCGGCTTCATTTACACGCCCTGGTGCCTGATCTCCAATTGCGCCGGCGGCACGGACGTAACTGACGAGGTGCTGAGCGCCATGACCTACGAAGCGCCGCACCGCGATTACTAGCCCAGCAACTCCGACCGCACTTCGCCGTCCCCCGCGATCGGCAGCGGCTGCCCCTGCGTGTTCGGCACCGTCGTATGCGGATCGATGCCAAGCAGGTGAAACGCCGTGGCGAGGATGTCCTTCGGCGACACCGGCGTCTCACGCACCTCGCCGCCATTGCGATCGGAACTGCCGACCACCTTGCCGTTCGCGATGCCGCCGCCGGCGAGCACGGTGGAATAGACGCGCGACCAGTGATGGCGTCCCGCGCCCGGCGGACGCGAATCGATCTGCGGCGTCCGGCCATGCTCGCTCATGCACAGGACGAGCGTGTCATCAAGCAAGCCGCGCAGACGCAGGTCGTCGATCAGCGACGCGAATGCCGGATCGAAGCCAGGGAGCAGATATTCCTTGAGCCGCGGATAGTGATTGGCGTGGGTGTCCCACGCACAACTCGCGAACTGGCCAAAGCCGTCCCAGAAGACGGTGATGAACTTGGTCCCCGCCTCGTCGAGGCGCCGCGCCGCCAGGCATGCCTGGCCGAATAACGTCATGCCATAGCGTTCGCGCAGCGCGAACGGCTCCTTGCCAATATCGAGCGCGTCATGGACGGCGTTCGAGGTCAGCATGCTGTAGGCGCGCTGCCGGTGATGATCGACGATGTCTCGATTGTCGAGTAAGCGCTGCTGTTGCTCGAACTGCCCCAGCAGCGAACGGCGCAGGTTTAGCCGCTCGACGGGAATGTCGTCACGCAGGCGACCTTCGGTCGAGAGAATGAAGCGCCCGGCCGGCGTAGTGCCGCCGAAGGGATCGTGGAAATCACGCGTCTGCCCGGTGCTATAGTGCGGGACGATGTGCGTGCCGGGACCTGTGAAATCGGTCCAGAGCGGATCGTACGCCTGGCCGAGATATGCCGCGAACGGCCCCGCATTGACGAGGATGTCCGACTTCGAATTCAGCATCCACGGCAACGCGATGTTGCGCGGCATCGCGCTCGCGCCTTGCCGGCGTCCCATGTAGTCGACGATGGAGCCGATATACGGCCAGTGCCGCGAATCGCGCGGCCGCGTCTCGAGTTCCGGCGTGTAGGTCGGAATGCCGCTGACGGCGTACGCCACGCCATGCTCGGCATAGCGATGCGTCATCGATCGCACCACCGTCACCTGATCGAGAATCGCCGCCGTCCGCGGCAACATCTCGCACACACGCACGCCCGGCAGCACCGACGGGATCGCCCCCATCTCGCCGCGCACCTCGGCGATGGCGTCCGGCTTCGGATCAAACGTCTCATGCTGCGGCGGCGAGCCATAGAGAAAAATCAGTATGCACGCCTTCGCCTGCCCAAACCGCGGCGCCGCCGTCGGCCGATCGGCCGCCAGCGCGAAGTGATCCGCGAGCGACAGGCCGAGCGTGCCGAGACTGCCAAGCGACAGAAACTCGCGGCGCGACACGCCGTCGCACAGGCTTCGAGGGGATCCGAGCAGGTTGATCACGGTAGTCTCCGACGGAAATAACGCGGATAGCTGATTGCTCCCCGTAACGAACTCGCGGTAAGCCGATTTGCCGAGTCCATACTGCGAGCGCGAAGCCGCGGGCGGCGGAGCCTATCTTATGAACGCGTTCACGCGCGGCGGAGCAAGCGGCCGGCGGGGATCGAAGCAAGGAAGACAAGCACGCTGAGGAGTACGATTGCGCCGCTGATGCCGATCGATTGGCGCGGGAAATTGCAGCTTACTTCCCAGCTGATCAGATAGCCCCCGAAACCAACGGCCATGGCGGCGATGATCGACAGCCAGAAGAGCTGGCGCAGATTGCTCGCGACATTGGCCGCCGCCGCCGCCGGGACGATCAGCAGACCGTTGATCAGCAGCGTTCCCGTGATTTGCTGGCTCAGATTTACCATCAGCGCCAGCAGCACGATAAACAGGTAACGGGAGAGGCGAACGGGGACACGTCGCGATAGGGACAGGGTCGGACTGATGCTGGCAAGCATCAGCGAGTTATACATCGTCATCTGGAAGGTGATCGTGGCGATGGCGAGCCCGAACAGGAGGATGATTTGCCAGGGGCTGACCCAGTTGGGGCTGCCAAAGATAAAGTCCTCGATGCTGAAAAATCGTCTGCCACTGACAAGACGCGTGCACAGAGCGCCGACGCCGAGAGCGCCGGCGAAGAACACGCCGATGACCGTATCGCTGGCAAGTCCGGTTTGATCGCGCACGAGGGCAATCATGAGACCGATGCCAACGCCGAAGCACACCATGATGATGGTGAGACGCTGCCGAACCAGTTCGTCGTCTTCGGTGCCGGCGAGCAAGGAGAACAGCAATCCCAGGCCGACCCCGGCGAACGCGCAGTGGGCGAGCGCGTCGCTGAAGAAGGCCATGCGATTGCCGACGACCTGGGACCCGAGGCTGCCGCAGACGAAGCAAACGATGAGCGTCGCCAGCAGACCGCGGACGTTCTGGTCCTGGGCGAAAAATCCATTGTCCCACCACGGAATCTGAGTGAATGCAACGATGGCAGAATCAAGATGGCCCGCCAGCATATCCAGCATGAATAGCCTCGTTTACCCCAGCTTCGACAGCACGCGATACATCAGGTCCATCGACTGCTGGACCTCGGCTTCGGTGATGACGAGCGGCGGCGCGATGCGGACCACCTTCTTTGCCAGCGGTCCGAGCAGATGGATGCCGACGTTGTCCTCGCCGCGATAGCACGCCAGCACGACGGCATTGGCCCAGTCGGCGCCGGTCTTGCCCGCATGGTCGCACATCTCGACGCCCCAGACCATGCCCCCTTTTTCGCCGCGCACCTGCGCGACGAACGGCAGCTCCTTGAGGCGAACGAGTCCCTTCTCGATGACCGCGGACGACCGCCGCGATGATTCCAATACGTTGCCGCGGGCGAATTCGTCCAAAGTTGCGAGGACAGCCGCACAACAAAGCGGGTTGGCGCTCCAGGTGTCGGAGCCTTCGCCATAGTCGAGCGAACCGAACAGCGACGCCGAACCGACCGCTGCCGCCACCGGCACGCCGTTGCCCAGCCCCTTGCCGAGCACGACGATGTCGGGCTCCAGGCCGTAGGTTTCGAACGCGAACAGGTCACCCGTGCGTCCGAAGTTCGACTGCACCTCGTCCAGAATGAAGATGATGTCGTTCTCACGGCAAAACTGTTGCAACGCCAACAAGTACGGCTTGTGCGGATGATACGACCCGCCGCCGCCGATGTAGGGTTCCGTGATCAGCACCGCGAACTTGCGGCCAAACTGCGCCTTCAGCGCTTCGAGTTCCTGCCGATACGGGGCCGGATCGAACGCCTGATCGCGCATGCTGACGTCGGCACATTCCTTCATCGGAAAGCTGATGAAGCGCACGCGCGGATCGCGTTCCCGATCGGTCTCGCTGCCCGTGACGGCGCCGGCGAGTCCCTTCTTGCCGTGAAAGCCGAAGCGCGTGGCAATGATCATGTCGCGCGTCCGGTCACGTGCCATGGCGGCCCACAGCGCCTTCTGGATTGCTTCGGAGCCGGACGCCGCCCACAGCACCTGTTGCAATCGCTTACCGCCGGGCCGCGATTGCAAGAGATCGGCGAGCCGCTTGCTCGCCTGCACCTCGACCGGCGTGACAGCGTTGTACGCAGTCATCGGCAACGCCTGAAAATAGCCCGGCTGCTGCCAGGCCGACGCGTTCCAGCCCATGTAGCCGACGAACTTCTGCATCCACGCCGACGGATTGTGCCCGAGATTCGCGACGAGGACGCCGGACGAGAAATCGAACAGCTTGCGCCCTTCCGGCGTCCAGTGATAAACCCCCGCACTCTTCGCCAGCACCGCCTGCGACGGTGTGAAGGTGCGCAACGTCTTCGGCTCAAACTTCGCTGCGACCTCGCGGTCGGCATTGGACGTGTTCTCGGCGGGATGTTGGATGGATGCGGTCATTCGGGTGGCTCCGGTCTGAGGTCAATCCAAGTATTTATACATCGCCTTCACGGCTCTTCAACAACGCGCAGAAACTGCGGCGGCACCTCGTCGGTCAGCCACACGCCATTCGCCGAGCAGTAGAACACATGGCCGGCGGCATGCATCGCGGCGGCGTCGATCGCGAACAGCACCGGTTTGCCGTGGCGCGAGCCCACTTTGAGCGCCGTCGGAATGTCCGGCGACAGGTGCACGTGATGGCGCTTCATCCGCGCCAGGCCGAAGCCGAGAATCGCGGCTTCATTCTTCGTCGTGCTGCCGTGGTACAGGATCGCCGGCGGCTCGACGGGCTCGAGTTGCAGATTGACTGGCGTCGAATGTCCCTGATTGGCGCGGATGCGCTCGCCGCTGGCGTCGAATGCGAATCGCTGCTTGTCGCTGCTGCGCACCACTTCGTCGAGCTGTTCGCGACTGATCGGAAAGCCATGTTTCGCACAGGCGGCGAGCAGGGCCTGCACCGGCACCCAGCCTCCCTCGGCGAGCGTCAGGCCAAGAGCCGCCGGGTCATGGCGGAGATGCTTCGAGAGGAACTTGCTGATCGTGACGAGCTGCTTCGTTACCATGCGTGTACTCCCAGGAGAAATATGGATCGTGGGAGCACTTGGACAAATCCGAAATCCGAAAATCGAAATCCGAAACAAATCCGAAATTCAAATGCAGAAATCAGCGAAAGGCATCGGTTTCTTCTTCGAATTTCGAGTTTGTTTCGGATTTCGATTTTCGGATTTCGGATTTACACCTTACCTGAGTACAACACGGTCGCCTCGACTTTTCCCGGCGTCAACAGGACCAAGCCGCCGCGTGGGCCGTTGACCTCGACCATGCAGCCGGGCTGGCCCTGTGCCTGCCGTTCGAGCAACGCCTCCATCGCTTGCACGATGGCGACGGTGTTGCGGTCGGTGCTGACGTCGTTGTACGCGAGGGCACGCATCGCGCTCAGGCGTTCGTTCCGCAGGGCAGGGGGGCCGCCGAATTCTACATGGGCCACTTCCTCGAAAAACTTCTGAATGATTTCGATTCCATAGCCCCGTTGCGACCGCTCGCCCCATGGCTCCAGAAAGCTCCCGTTGTAGTGATGGTTGGGAGTGTTCTTGAGTTCGCCCGGCGTGCGATTTTCGATGCACATTTCGACGCCACGTTTGCGTTGATGGGCGTTCCAGACGCCATTGTCGAAGCGGAACTGCACCTCCTGCTCGACATAGCCCGGGAAATTGTCCGGCGTCACCCAGCTCGTGTGAATGTCGAACGCCGCCTCCCGACCATCGGGATACGCGTAGACCATCTGCAACTGCACGGAATCCCAGGTGTTGCCGGCCGCCGGCCCGACGAGGCCGCGCTGGCCGTTGCAGGTGATGCGAGCGAGGCGCCATCCCTCACCCCCAGCCCCTCTCCCAGGAGGAGAGGGAAGCAAGCTGAACGTGAAATCGATCAGCTTGATGTAGTGCACGGCGACGTACGTGCCCGGGTTGCGGCCCTGGATCCACTCGGCAAACTGGCTGCCGCTGATCGATTTCGGCTCCAGCAGCGTGCAGTAGCCATTGTTGACGTGCTTGAAATTCCCGTCGGCGTAGTGGGTGCGCAGCTTCTTGTGATCCGGATCGCCGAGCTTGTGATAGACGACCTTGGCGAGCACATTCTTGTCGCGCGCGAGTCGGTCGAGCGCGTCGAGTTCCTCGAGCCGTAACACCGACGGCTTCTCGATCAGCACATGCTTGCCGGCCTCGAGCGCCAGACGTGCCGACTCGAAATGCCGATCATCCGGCGTCGCGACGCAGACAGCGTCAACGCCATGCGCGAGCAGCTTCTGCGTCGCATCGGCGCCGGCGAAGCTGACGAATGGTGCGATCTTTGCGCCCGCGTCTTTGCGATAGCGCTCCGCCCGGCTGCCCGTGCGGCTCGCGACCGCGGCAAGCTGCACGTCGATCAGGCCGAAATCACGCCGATACATGCCTGCGGCATGGGCATGCTCGAAGAAGGGTCGATAGGTTTCGTCGAAGATCATCCCCATGCCGATCATGCCGGCACGCAGGCGGTTTTGCGAAAGATTGGCGTTCATGGAGGTGATGATAGAGATTCGGGACACCGCCGCTCATCGCAAATAGATCAGGGCGAGCGGACGTAGGCGGTCGCGCTCCGGCCCGTCGAGTTCCCACCAGGAGCGGATGACATGCCGGCAAGTCGGCGTGCCGCACAGGCAGGCCAGCGTCCAGCCGGGCTCGGCGATTGAAGTCGAATAGTCCCACGCGAGTTGCTCGCCGATGGCGATGTCGCGCAAGGCGTGGAGCGACGGTTCGCCGGTGGTGAAGCCGACGTTCGGATCGCAGGAGTGGTTGATGCAGTCGTCGAGATTGTTGCCGTCGGAGCAGAGCCAAAGGTCGGGGCCGACTTGCATGGCGTGCCAGGTGTCGCGCAGCTCGGCGGTGGTGGCGAGCCAGCCCTGGCAGACGGCGACGCAGGCGCCGCGCGGGATCGGCGCGACCGCAAAGACGCCGCGTCCCATGTGGGGCGTTTGCCGAACCTCAAGCATTTCCTTTCCCTCAGGCCAGGACCGCCAACGTCTTGTGCGCGTCTTCGAGCACGATGCACGACGCGTTCCCGCCGAGGAGTCGGCGGGCCTGCTCGGCATGTTGCAGCGGAATGGTAAACAACTCCTCAGCAATGTCGTTGGACAGGCCGCTCAAAAGATATAGCCGCGCCTGCTCGGCGGCGGTCGCCCACATGTAACCGACTGCCAGGTCACCAGGTTTCTCCTGCATTAGCAGGCGCAGGGCGAGCGCGGGCTCATCATGGCGGCGGAATACTTCGAAGCTCGGACCGAGTGCCGGTGTGACATCGGACAGAAGCACGATGCTGCCGCTCGGCTTGACCACGCGGGCGGCGGCGAAGAAGGCGCGGGCCAGATCAGCGCCCGTCGCGGCCCCGGTGACACTGGCAATCACGACGTCGGCCGGTCGCTCGTACTCGCAGCGCCAGCGTGCATCGATCAACGTCTGGCCGGCGCCGCTGCTCTCCAGCGGCCCCGCGAGGACGCCGCAGAGGTTGTCGCCCGTACCTGGGATGACCTGGAGGAAGAACGGCGCGCCCGCCATCCACGTCACCTCGCGGGCCTCTTGCTGGACGGGCCAGGGCAAGGCATCCGGAGCACGCGATTTCAACTTCGTGCGGTACTCCTCAAGTGTCGCCTCATCGGAGAGCATCGGGAAGAGCGATGTTTCCGCGCCGGCGCAACCGAGCACCGGATCGTACGAGCGCCGTCCCAGCACCACCACCTGGTCCGCATCGACGACGGTGCGATTGAGATAAATGCGTCGCCCTTCCTTGGTCGTCGCCAGATAGGCCAACTTCTTGCGATCGGTCGCCTGATGCGTCTCGACCTGGACGTCCTGAAATTCGTCGGGCAAATCATCGAGCCAGGCCTGATCCGAGTCATGCGTCGGACAGATCAGCGTAATCGCCTCGGGTTTCACGTGCGCCTGGCGGATGTGCTCCAGCACCGGCGTCAGCAATCGACCCAGGTGTGGAATCGTTTCATCGACGACCAGCGCCACATGATCGTCCGGCGTCAACGCGAGCCGCAGGGCCGGGTAGTCGAGTGGATGCTCGAGCGCATCGCGCATCGCCTGCACCGGATCCGCGATATCGGGCGCAATCGGCGCGCGCCGGCCCGCGACGAGGTTGGTTTCGTCGACCGCCAATTCAAGCGTTTCGTGTCCCCATGCAAGTTGCATAGCAGGTAGCCGGTAGCCGATAGCAGGCAGCCAGACGATCACGCTGCCGTGGTAAGGTGATGATACCAATCGCGTGTGCGGTTGCAAACGACATGACGCGGGCCGCTCTGGCTGCCTGC
>DASRSQ010000347.1:0-3972 GCA_035656475.1 Gemmataceae bacterium
CATGTCGGCGTCCTCCTGCACCTCGTCGGCGTGCTTGAGGAACTGGCGCACCATCCACGCATGAGCGAGGATGAGGTTGATGCGTTGCATGGCAGCGTCGGGAGTCATGAGAGATCATTCTATTCCGTCGCGAACGACAGGATAACCCTCGGTTCAGGCAGATGCCAATCGCTCAGTCCAGCAGCCCCAGCCCCTCCTTGCGCAGCATGTGTACCACGCGTGATTTGGCGATAAACACGGCGTTGGCGGTGAGACCGAGCTCGGACGCGACCTGATCGACCGGGCTGCCATCGAGCGCGACGCGTCGGAACGCTTGCCAGGTCTTCGCCTCGAAGCGCGGCCGAATCTTCTCGAGCAGACAGGCGGTAACATGGTGATCGTGCTCGGCGTCCCAGCGCTTGCTGAGAGCGCTTTGCGGATCCTCAAGTTCGGCGAGGATGCTGCCGAAGTCGGTGTTGCCGATGGTTCGCGGCTTAAATCGTTGCGAGCGCCAGAAGTCGCGCAGGCAATTGACGGTGATATTGCGCAGCCAGCGCCGAAACGACCCCACCTGTGGTCGACGCTGAAAATCAGGCAATCGCCGGACGACGATGGCGAGCACGTCTTGCACGAGATCATCGCAGTCCGTGTCCGCAAGCGCGTAACGCCGCAGCCAACCGCGAATGAGTGGGGTGTAGAGATCGACCATGCGTCGCCAGGCCGCCTCGTTCGGACCCTGGCGCAGACGTTCGAGCAGACTGTTGCTGGTTTCCGACATGCTGGCTCCTCTCATCATTTTACAACGGATGCGCCATGACGGTGTGAGACTGCCCTGAACAGGGCAGAATCAACGCCAAGCTGCCCCTCTTCCTGTCCGATTTCTCTCGCCTGCGCCTCGATTGATCTGATAGAATCACACTTCCTGCCTGATCCCTTAACCTCACGCGCATTTGCCATGAATCAACGCATTTTTGTGGGCATCGTGATCGGAATCCTGTGTCTGCCAGCGACGCTGTTCGCGCAGGTCAAGAACGACAAGGGGATCGAATTCTTCGAAGCCAAGATTCGACCGGTGTTGACCAAGCATTGCTACGAGTGCCATTCCGCGCAGGCGAAGCGGGTGCGGGCGGACCTCTATCTCGATAGCAAGGCAGGCATGTTGAAAGGCGGCGACAGCGGCCCCGCGCTGGTTCCGGGCAAGGCAAAGGCAAGCCTGATCATCAAGGCGCTCGAGCATGACGGGCCGACGAAGATGCCGTCGCAATCGACGAAGCTGCCGAAGGACATCATCGCTGATTTCGCGAAGTGGATCGACATGGGGGCGCCGGACCCGCGCGAGGGCAAGGTTGTTTCGAAGAAGCGCAGCATCGACATAGAACAGGGACGCAAGTACTGGGCATTTCAGCCGCTCGCCACGGCTGCGCCGCCGGTGGTGAAAACCCCGGGCTGGGCGCGCACGCCGGTTGATCGCTTTGTCCTCGCCAGGCTTGAGGAAAAAGGCTTGACGCCGAACGGGCCGATTGCGCGCGAACGGCTGCTGCGCCGCGCCTATTTCGATTTGCTCGGGCTGCCGCCCACACCTGCCGATATCGATGCGTTTGTGAATGACCAGTCGGCGAATGCCTACGAGAAGGTGATCGATCGGTTGCTCGAAAACAAGCATCTCGGCGAACGCTGGGCCCGGCACTGGCTTGACACCGCGCGTTTTGCCGAGAGCGGCGGTTATGAGTTCGACGGCAATCGCCCGGCCGCCTACCACTATCGCGATTTCGTCATCAAGGCGATGAACGACGATATGCCATTCGACCAGTTCGTCCGCTGGCAAATCGCCGGCGATCACCTCGTGCCTGGCAACAAGGACGCAATCGCCGCCACCGGCTTCCTGGTTGCGGGCTCGTATCCGGGCCAGACCACATCGAAAACGCTCGCCCTGATCCGTTACGACCATCTCGACGACATGGTCTCCACGCTCGGCACCTCGATGCTTGGCCTGTCGATCGGCTGTGCCCGCTGCCACGAGCACAAATACGATCCGATCCCGCAAGAGGACTATTACCGCCTGATCGCTGCCCTCGGCCGTACCGACTCGGCCAACCTCAAGGTCAACATCGATCCGATCAGCTACAAGAAAGCGAAAGATGCACACGACGCCGCCCATGCGCTGGTGGTGAAAGCGCGCGACGAGTTTGAGAAGGGACCGTTGCCGAAGTATCTGCAGACCTTTTGGAACGACAACCAGGCCATGCCCGCCCCGGCCTGGCTCATCCTGTCGCCCATCGAGGCGAAGGCGAAGGGTAAATTCGAGATCGCCGCCGATGGCACAATTATCGTTCCCGACAAAACAGAAAAGAACGCGATCTTCACGGTCACCGCGCACACGATGCAGCGCAAGATCAAATCCATTCGGGTGGAAGCAGCTGCCCACAGGCACGACTTCACGCTGAACGAAATCAGTGTCGTCGCGGCGCCAATGCGTACTGCAGTGAAAGCGACGGCCAAGCCAATCAACGTCAAGCTGAAAGCTGGCAAGGCAACCGCACAGGATCCAAAGCATCCGCTCGCTGCGGCGGTTGACAACAATCCGAAGACCGGCTGGTCGCCCGGCACAGTCGGCAAATCACACGCCGCCACATTTGATTTTGAAGGCGACATCGGCTTTGACGGCGGCACGACGCTGACCATCACACTCAAGTTCGACGGCGATCACGCGATCAGCCGACCGCGCTTCGCCATCACCACGACCTCGCCAACCGCTCTCGACGCGACTGCGGCTTTGCAGACGTCCCATGAACTGGTTGCCGCGCTCACACCGCTAAAAGGAACGTGGAAAGCCGAGCAACGCAATGCCATCTCGATCTGGGCGCGCAAGCTAAACGCTGACGCCGAACGCATCTATGGCGCCGTCGAAAAACACGCGAAGGAGGAACCGCAGCCGAAATTGATCGACGTGTTCGCCGCTCAATCGGGCCGCGGTGGTCCCGTCAACTTCCTCATTCGCGGCGAGCCGGAGAAGAAGCGCGAAGTCACCAATCCCGGCTTCGTCCAGGTACTGATGACGGCCAAGGATCGCGACAAGAAGTGGATCGACGGCCCCAAGACGGAGCCGCGCATCGCTCTTGCGAACTGGCTGACCGACACCAACGAAGGCGCCGGCAATCTCGTCGCGCGCGTCATCGTCAATCGCCTTTGGCAGCATCACATGGGCAAGGGTATCGTCGCCACGCCCAACGACTTCGGCGTCCAGGGGGAGCCGCCGACGCATCCGGAGTTGCTCGATTTTCTCGCCAGGGAGCTGATCAAGAACAACTGGCGTCTTAAGCCGATCCACAAGCTGATCATGACGAGTGCCGTCTACATGCAGTCCAACGAGGCGAACCCCGCGAATGTGAAAGCGGACCCCGCCAACAAGCTGTGGTGGCGCCACCCGACGCGCCGCCTCGAAGCCGAGATCATCCGCGACAACCTGCTCGCCGTCGCCGGTACGCTCGATCCCACCATGTTCGGCTCCGGCACGCTCGACGCCAGTAACCCGCGCCGCAGCGTCTACCTCACCGTCAAGCGCAGCCAGATGGTTCCGTTTCTGCAAATGTTCGACGTGCCAGAGGCCCTGCAATCGATCGGCGAACGCAGTGTCACCACTGTCCCGACGCAATCGCTCGCGTTCATGAATTCGCCGATCGTCCGCACCGCCGCCCAGAAGTTGGCAGTTCGCGTTCGCGCCAAGACCGACGCGGAATCGATCGAGCAAGCGTATCTCACGGCCCTGGGCCGCCGACCAACCGAAACGGAACGCCAGCGCATGGGCACCTTCATCGCACGCCAGACGGAAAGCTACGGCAAGACGCCGCAAGCCCGCGAGCAGGCGGTCGTCGATTTCTGCCACGTGTTGTTGTGCCTGAATGAGTTTATTTATGTCGACTCGTGCTCTGGCACAGCTTAAATGCTGGGAGGGCGAGGCTCCTGCCGAGCCATGAAGCCGCCGAAAGTTCATTG
>DASRSQ010000348.1:0-5187 GCA_035656475.1 Gemmataceae bacterium
TTGCAGCTGCTTGACCTTGGCCAGCGCCTGTTCCAATTCCTGGACGCGATTGGTGAGCTCGACCTGCAGCGTGGCGATTTTCACGCCCACGTTGATGCGGGCCAGCAATTCATCCTTGTCGAACGGCTTGGTGACATAGTCGCTGGCGCCCGCTCGGAGCCCTTCGACGATGAACTCCGGCGAGTCGCGGCTCGTCAAGAGAATGAGGTGCCGACCGACCAGGTTCGGCGAGGCGCGGACGGCGCGGCAGATGTCGACGCCGTCCTTTCCCGGCATCATCCAGTTGAGCAGGGCCACGCGCGGCGAGTCCGGCCGCCGCAGGATGTTCCACGCGGCGGCGCCATTGGGCACGCCTTCGACGTCATAGCCGTGAAATCGCAGCAACGACTCGATCATCTTGCGAATGATGTCGTCGTCCTCGGCGAGCAGGATTTTCACGCCGCCTTCTCTTGAGACCATGTATGCAGTTCCTGTTTCAGTTGGGCGACCTGTGATTCGAGCAGGATGGCTGTTTCTTCGGCGCCTTTGATGACGCCACTCCGTCCCATTCCCTCGAGCGAGTGTGCGAGCGCGGAGACATCTTTGGCTCCGAAAGTGCCGAGCGTCCCCTTTAGCTTGTGGGCCGCTTTTTCGAGGGCCGCGGGATCGTGGCAAGCGATCGCGGTGCGGATGTCGTTCATGAGGCTCGCGGACTGATCGGCAAACATCGCGATGAGCGCGATCAACAATTCGACATCTCCTTCCACCCCAGCTAACGTAGCTCTGGAATCGAACAAATGCTTCGGCGCGGGCGAATTCTTTGCCGAATCTTTTTCCGCGCCGCCGTTCGGCCGCATATTGGCCGGGTTGCTACGTGAATTGGCGACGCGCATGCCGTTTTGGGTCACGCTGCCCAGCGCGATCATCAACTCCGCCGGACGTAGCGGCTTGGCGACGAATGCGTCCATGCCGGCCGCCAGGAAGCGTTCACGATCGCCGCTCATGGCGTGCGCGGTCAACGCCACGATCGGCACGTGCTTGCCGGTCTCCTGTTCCTTGTTGCGAATGACCGTGGTGGCTTCCAGCCCGTCCATATCCGGCATCTGCACGTCCATCAGAATGGCGTCGAATGGTTCCTTTTCCCAGGCCGCGACGGCTTCGAGACCGTTCTCGGCGGAGATGACCGTGTGCCCGCGCTTCTGCAACGTCTTGATGGCCAGCATGCGATTAACTTCGTTGTCCTCCGCCAGGAGAAGCTTGAGCGGGGCGATCGCCACATTATCGCCGCTGGCGAAGGCATTGCCGTGAGCCGACAGGCGCGAACCGGTGCCAATGGCCTTGAAGATCGCCTGGACCAGGTCCGCTTGCTGCACCGGTTTGACCAGGTAGGCGGCAACACCAAGGTCACGGCAACGAGCCACGTCGTGCGATCGATCCGCCGACGACAGCATCATCACGGACGCGTTCGCCAGGTTCGGGTCGTAGCGCATTTCGTCAATCGCCGAGAACCCGTCCATGTTCGGCATCATCACGTCCATGAGCACCAGGGCGTACGGCTGGCCGGCGTTCGCGGCGCGGCGCAGCTCCGCCAGGCCGTGCAGACCGTCCACGGCACAGGTCGGCGACATGCCGTTGGTCCGCAACATCTTCTCGAGAATCGCGCGATTGGTCGCATTGTCATCAACGATCAACACCGAGAGGCCGACCAGGTCCGAGATATTTCGCGCCGGCTCGGAAGGCCGTTTGTCGGCAAGACCGAAATGTGCCGTGAAGCGGAATGTGCTCCCCTTGCCGACATCACTTTTCACCTGCAGGCGACCGCCCATCAGGCTGACGAGTTGCGACGAGATTGCCAGGCCCAGCCCGGTGCCGCCGAAGTGGCGTGTCGTCGAACCATCGGCCTGCGTGAACACGCTGAAGATGTGTTGCTGTTTGTCGTGCGGAATGCCGATCCCGGTATCGCGGACGGCAAACTCCAGCTCGCCCGTGCGCCGATCCACCACGTTCACCGTCAAAATCACCTCGCCACGCTCCGTGAATTTGATGGCATTGCCGATCAGGTTGATCAATACCTGCCGCAAGCGATACGAATCGCCAGCCAGGTACTCCGGCACATCCGTGGCGATGTCGCAAAGGAGCTCGAGGCCTTTCTGATGCGCCCGCAGTGACATCGTCTTCAGCGCGTCCCCCAGGCTTTCCCGCAGGCGGAAATCGTGAGGATCGAGAGCGAGCATGCCCGCTTCAATCTTCGAGAAGTCGAGGATGTCATTGAGCAGGTTCAAGAGCACCTCCCCGGAATTCTTCACCGTTTGCAGGTAATCGCGCTGTTCCGAGGTAAGTTCGGTGTCGAGAGCGAGGTCGGTCATGCCGAGAATGCCGTTCATGGGCGTGCGGATTTCGTGACTCATGTTGGCCAGGAACTCGCTCTTGGCGCGGTTGGCGTTCTCCGCCTCGGTGCGTGCCCGCACCAGTTCGGCTTCCGCCTTCTTTTGGCCAGTCAAATCTCGCAGGATGCAGGTATACAGGCAGCGATCGCCGACCTGCGTGAGATTGACCAGCAGTTCCAGGGGGAACATCTCGCCATTCCAGCGCCGGCCGGTCGTTTCGCTATGCACGCCAGATTGCGTCACGCGGTTGTTCTTGAAAAGATTCGAGACCCGCGGGTCGACCTTGTCGCCGCACACGTCGGGAACCAGCGTGTTAAGGCTATGCCCGAGGACGTTACATGCTTCGGTTGTAAAGATATGTTCGGCGGCTGGGTTGAAGTGATTAATGACGCCGTCGCCATCAATGGTGATGATGGCATCGCCGGCGCTCTTCAGGATCGCAGCCTGGACCGCTTCGCTGGATAGCAAACGCTCCGTCAGCGCTTGCAATGCGGCTGCCTGCGTGCGCAACTCACCCGTTCGCAAGGCGACAGTCTGTTCGATGTCCGCATGCGTCGCCTCGAGCTGCGCCTGACGCGCCGCGATCTCGCGCGCCTCACGATTTGATTGGGCGATGGCAATGACCAGGAACGTAACCTCGAACGCAACCCAGCCCGCATGTTCCATCCAGCGCCAGGTCTGCGGTTCAATCGTCCCATACACGAGCTGTGGCCAAAAGATCCCGCCCAGAATGTGGTCGGTCGCCATCACCGTCGATGCGGTCACCAGCACGCGCCAATCGCGATAGAACGCCAGCATGGCGAGCGAACCGAACACGTGAAAGTGCGTTTCGATGCGCCCGCCGGTCAGGTGGATGAACAGGATACCAAACAGCATCTGCCCGCAGGCGACGACGTGCCGTGTCAGGAAGGTGCCGGGTTGGAAGTACACGAGGAGCGCGGGAAGTACCGCGGCCAGCCCGCCCAGAATCAAGGAGGCCCAGACGTGGATGTGGGTCGCGCTCGCCGCGCCGGCCCACGTCAGCGGCGTGATCCACAGGGCGACTCCGAGAGCCGCGAACCACTGAAGAATCAACAACCAACCAAACAGCACATCCGTGCGGCGGCAAATTTTGAGGTAATGCTGCTCGAAGAGTTCGTTGGTGCGAGGGTGATTAGTCATTTGAAGGAAATTGGGTGAGGAGTTTGTCATTCGAAAACAGAGGACATCCAAAAACAGGGGTGGTCTGGGTACAGGTCTCGCCTTTGCCGAGCGAGAGGATGGCATCGCTGCCGGCATTGGCGCCGACCTGACCGCGCGCCGCCGTAATGCCGCCGCAAAACAGCAACTGGCCGTCTGGTGCATAGACAAAGGTGTGGCCCGAGGTTGTCGCTCCAAAGCGCTGCGCTTCGCGGCCATCGACATCGCACGACACCGATGCCCCCGGAATCTGTCGGGCGCTGCTCCAGGTATCCGCATTGCGCCAGGACTCATCCGCATTCGGCGGCTGAAAGAAAACGATCTCGACCGACAAAGCTTCCTTCAACGTGCTGACGATGGAGCGCAGTTCCGCAAGGCTCGAACGCGAGCACGGACAGCGGGGATGGACGAACATGACCAGCGTCGGCTTGTCGTGGTGCAGGCTCAGCCGGGATTCGGCCGGCCAGTGGGCTTCCGCACTCGCGGCTTTTCCTGGCGTCGACTTGTAAGCGGACAACCAGCCGAACCCGATGGCGAGTGCCGCCAACCAGGTGACCACTCCGAGCGTTGTAGCTTGAGAGAATCGCATCGAAAGCCAACCTTGATACAGGGATTTCACGTCGCTTTGTCGAACGATTTAGCCCGCGAGTCGCTCGGCCAGGTTTTGCAGGGCTTCTTTTTCGATCTGGCGGACACGTTCGCGGGTCAGGCCAAGTCGTTCGCCGACGACGGCGAGGGCGAGCGGATCTTCGCCGCCGATGCCGAAGCGAAGGCGCAACACCGTGGCCTCGCGCTGATCCAGGTGATCGAGCAGGCCGAGGACTTTCTCGACGTCCTCCTGCGTGCCGATGAACTGGTCGGGGGCCGGGCCGTGATCGACGAGCGCGTTCTCGGGGGACATCGATTGATCGGTGGTGCCCGTGGCCGGGGCCGCATTGTAAATGCGGATGGCCTTGCGAATGATCTTGAGCTTCTTCGGGCTCAACTGGAGCTTTTCCGCGATTTCTTCGGCCGTGGGCGTACGCTTGAGTTCGCCTTGCAGGCGTTTCCGCATGCGTTCCCACTTGACCATCAGGTCGTTCATGTACGAAGGCAGGCGGATCGGCTTGGCCGTCTGGACGATGAGGCGCTTTATCGATTGCTTGATCCAGAAGGCGGCGTAGGTGCTGAACCGCGTGCCGACTTCGGGATCGAACGCTTCCGCGGCCCGGATCAGACCGAGATTCCCCTCGGCGACCATGTCATCCAGCTCGACGCCGGGCCGGTGATAGCCGCGTGCGATCTTGACAACGAGCCGCAGGTTGGCGCGAACGAGGTGATCGCGTGCCTCGGCATCGCCATCCTGGATGCGCTCACAGAGATCGATTTCTTCCTCAGCGCTGAGGATCGGGGTGGTTCCGATTTCCCGGAAGTAGCAACGAGGAGCAAGTTCGCGACGGGTGGTAGCGTGCATGGGGAAGTTCCTTTGGTGCATTTTGTTTTTGACGGAATAGGTCAAACGCACTTAGCGTGCCAAGAAGGAAGATGGCGCAAAGTAATTCGAGCATGCTGAAAAAGCGGCAAAATGGCGAGCAATTCACGTGGCCCGCAAGCCGAGTGGACCTGCGCGTGGAAGAGGTGGTGCATCATCCCTCAGCGGATG
>DASRSQ010000349.1:0-11395 GCA_035656475.1 Gemmataceae bacterium
GCCGTACGGCTTCTTGTTGCCGGGATGGATGTCCCCGACGTTATCGACGAGATCGGTGCAGACGACCATACCGGTGCCGGGAATCTTGAGGCTCGCGACCTGGGCTTCCCAAAGCGGCGGCAGACTGCCGGGACCGTAGCCGGCGAACGGCGCGATCTGGACGTGGTAGAACGGCAAATCGGCGCCCCATTGCTGCCGCCACCCCTTGATCAACGACTCCATCTTGTCGCGATACTTCATGCCTTCGCCGACGTTGCTCTCGCCCTGATACCAGGTGAACCCGCGCAGGGCGAACGGCTGCACCGGCGCGATCATGCCGTTGTACATGCCGCCCGATTTCTTCTCCTCGACGATCCACGGCTCGATGCGGGATCCGCCCCACGACGCGTTGATCAGACCAACCGGGACATCGAGCTCGCCCTGCAACTTCACGCCGAAATGATAGAGTACCGCGGAGAAGTTGCCGACGGTTTTCGGGGAGCTGACCTGCCACTTCGCGTTCACGTCCTTGGCGGGCGAATTGTTCTGCACGAGCGGGACGTTGAAGAGCCTCACGTTCGGGCGATCGGCGGCGGCGGTGTACTCCTTCGACTTCTGCGACTGATTGATCGACCACTGCATGTTCGACTGGCCGGAGCCGAGCCAAACCTCGCCAATCAACAGATCTTCGAGAACAATCTTGTTCTTGCCTTCGATCGTCATCGTGTGCGGCTTGCCGTCAGCCTTCACAGCCTTGAGGGTGACTTTCCAGTTCCCCTTATCGTCAGCCTTGGCGCTTACCTTCTGCGCGTCGAGCGTGACGGTGACTTCCTCGCCCGGCTCGGCCCAACCCCAGATCGGCACCGGCCGATCGCGCTGCAACACCATATGGCTGCCGATAACGTTCGGCACCTTGACATCGGCCCGCGCTGAACCCGCGGCGCTGAAACCAAGCGCTGCGACGATTGCTGCACAAAGGATGCTTCGCATCACGATCCTTTCACTCTGGACGTTGGGAAACACGGTGACTGCTGTTGTACAACAACTGGCGGCATCGTCCGTATCAATGATGAGTTGCAATGCGCTGGTGAGTTTCGCCATTTTCGCCTATTGCTGGGTCGACAAGTCGGCGAGTCGCTGCCTGGGCGGCGGTGCGGCGGCGCTTCTTGTCGGCGTGCAAGGTGCTGGGACTCGGGCGGCTGCGGACGCTGACGGTCCACTTGCGTTCACCGAGATTTCCGCAATAATCCCATCAGCCCCTTCTACAGAGGCCCAACCGATGCTCGCTCGCTCTGATCCCCTCAAGACGCAGATACTCGCCGGCACCTTCCGCGCCAAGCCGTCCCCGGCGCCACCGTGCCCCGACCACCTCGACGCCCTCGCCAGGGCGAAGTGGGCGGAGCTCTGCCAGGCTCTCGACGAGGCGGGCCGGCTCAGCACCGCGGACCGAGACATGATGGCGCTCTACTGTGCTGCCTACAGCCAATGGCGCGAGGCGTCGGAGATGGTCAAGAAGTCGGGGCTCGTCATCAAGGGGCGCGGCGGCGTCTGCGCGAACCCGTGCGTGCAGATCGCGGCGAACGTCCGGCGGGAGATGCGCGAGTTGGCGGGGACACTGGGATGAGCTCGGAGAGTTATGGGCGGTTGCGCGTTGGGATTGCGTGACCCCTACGCTGTGGATATTTGCTGCGAGAACACCATGCCCAAGAAAAAGCTGTCGAAGCAGGAACGCGGCGACCTCGCGGCCGAGAAGGAGATGAAGGAACTTTTCCAGCATGTCGTCTGCTTGGCGTTCATGGTGAAAAAGCGAAACTTGCAGGCGTCAGCCAATCCTCTGAAAGAGGCCAAGGTTCACTTCCGGACGGGAATCATCCTCGACGTCAAAGGCGATTGGTATTGGCTCACTGCCGGACACATCCTCGAAGACATCGATCGTGACGGCTTCCTCCATCCCACTCAGATAGCAGAAGAGTTCAAGCTGCTCGACAGTTTTGGAACCACGGTATCTGAAAAGCAGTTTCAGTACATTCCCTTCGCGTTCGAGGGCGCCTGGAAACACTACGAGCACAGCGATAAGACGGGAATCGACTACGGGATCGTTGCGTTGGGCAGTCTTGAGAAGAAGGCGCTCCAGAAAAACAACATCACTCCCATCGTTCCGAAGCTCTGGACTAGGCTGCCGAAAGTCAAGTTGCCCTTCCTGTTCGTGCTCGGCTTCCCTTCCGATCAAATCAAACCGAAGTATGCAGATACGAAGGGCGGCTTCTCGATCACGGCCAAGCCAATTCCAACGGCGATCAGCATGACGATGCACGAGGTGCGAAAGGCAAAGAAATTCCGTCTTTATGCCAAGGTTCCAGAGGAAGCGGGAGAGCTGGACGGATTCAGCGGAGGGCCCGTCTTTGTCGTGACGGACGACGGATATGAGATCCTTGCCCTGCAAAGCGGATGGGAACGGCCGAATCGACTTGCCTTCGTCTGTCCGCTTGGCCTCATCGGGCCGCGGATTGCGAAGGCGATTCGCAATCGTACGAAAAAGAAATCACAAAAAACGTAAAGCAACAGCATGAAGCCCACCAAGCCCCAAATCCAGCTGCGAGTGGACGACCTCATCCCGTTCCGCCTCGACGGCGCCCAGTTCTGAAGGCCGACGAGCAGATCGCCGCCGGGCTACTGACATCCCGCAAGAAGCTCCTCCGCGAGCATGTCGCCAAGCGCCGCCACCTCTACGCCAAAGCTACCGCCAAGGGGGACCTCCGCACCGCTCAGGCGATCCTCGACAGCGAGGCCCGGCTCCTCAACCTCTACCCCGCCGCCGGCGTTGAGGTCACCGGCAAGGGCGGCGAGCCGCTGATCCCTTCCTTCGACGCCATCATCAGCGGTATCATCAAGGCAGAGCAATCAGGAGGCCACGACCATGCCGAGAACGGCCCGCCGCAAGAAGCGGGCGAATCCCAAGGCGGCGAAGGAGATTGAACGCCGGGTCCGTGAGGCGACGCGGTGCCGCGGCAGCTTTGCCTACTTTGCCAACACGTACTGCCACATCCTCGCGTCGAGCGACCGCTCGGGGGCGTGGGTCCCTTTCCGGCTCTGGCCAGCCCAGGAGCAGGTCGCCGCTGAGTTAGAGTCGAGCCGCGAAATCATCATGCTCAAAGCCCGCCAGCTCGGCTTCACGTGGCTGGTCCTCGCCTACGCCTTGCACCAGTGCCTCTTCCACCCGGTTGCCACCGTGCTACTCTTCTCGAAGCGCGACGACGAGGCCACCGAGCTCTTGGCCTTCCGGCTCCGCATGATGTACGAGCGCCTTCCCGACTGGATGCGCAGCCCACTAAAAACCGACGCCTCCCACGAACTCGAATTCTCGAACGGCTCCCGCGCGTTGGCCTTCGCCACCACCGGCGGCCGCTCCTACACCGCGACGCTGGCGATCATCGACGAAGCCGACCACGTCCCCGACCTCGACCGCATGCTCAGCGTGATCAAGCCCACCACCGACGCCGGCGGCAAGATCATCCTCCTCAGCACCGTGGACAAGTCGCAACCCGAGAGCCCGTTCAAGAAGATCTACCGCGCTGCGCAGGCGGGCCAGAACGGCTATGTGCCGATCTTCCACGGCTGGCGTGCGGCGCCGAACCGCACCGACGCCTGGTACGAGGACAAGCGCCGTGCGGTCCTCGCACAGACCGGCGCCCTCGACGACCTGCACCAAGAGTATCCGGCCACCGACATCGAGGCCCTCCTGCCCCGATCACTCGACAAGAGGATTCCCTCCGCTTGGCTCCTGCAGTGCTTTGTCGAGGCAGAGCCGATCCCGCACTCCCGCGCCTATCCCGCCGCACAGCAGCTTCCCCCGATCCCGGAACTCAAGGTCTATGCCCGCCCACAAACGGGCCGCACCTATGTGATCGGCGCCGACCCGGCGGAGGGGAATCCCACCAGCGACGACTCCGCCCTATGCGTCCTCGACCGGCAGACCGGTGAGGAGGTAGCTTCCCTCGCGGTCAAGCTCCAACCGGCCACGCTCGCAGGTCACGCTTACCGTCTCGCCATCTGGTACCATCGTGCCCCGATCATGGTTGAGAGGAACAACCACGGCCACGCCGTACTCGGCTGGCTGACCGACCACGGCCACGGCGTGATTCGCCTCAACGGCCACGACGGTCGGGAGGGCTGGCTGTCGAGCTCCCTTGGCAAGGTGAAGCTCTACGACCGCTGCGCCGAGGCGTTCCAGAACCAGGAGGTGCGGGTCCACTCGTTGGCGACATTCAGCCAGCTCTCCAGCATCGACGGGGCGACGCTGCGGGCCCCCGAGGGGCAGCACGACGACCTCGCCGACGCATTCGCCCTGGCGGTCCAGGCACGCCTGGAGGCACCGACCTGGAGTGAACAGGAAGTGCCATGCATTCTAGCTCCGCGCCCGGACCCATTTGGAGGCCGACATGACAGATGGCGCGGCGTTGGTTCGATCGGAGACGAGCCGCCACCCACCATGTTCGACACGTCGTGGCGATGACCAGCGTCCCACAGCGTCGAAACTTGCTCCGTAGACTACGGAGCAAGTCCTCGACATACTGAGTTTGGCCGCAATTCTTCGCAATTCTTCGCAACGCCTTGAAAACGAATTTGGGGCGGCGTAGAATCATGTCGACGCTCGTGTTTTTCAGGCTTTTCGCGCAAATGACGTGTAGGTAAATATTCTGATCGACACGCTGGGGGTCATAGGTTCAAGTCCTATTGCGCCCACTTCCCACAAGTCCTGGCCGAGTGCAATTTGGACACCTTCCGATGGTCGGAAGTGCGGCACTGAAAACCCAAAATAATTCGGAAGTCTTCCGAATTACGAAAGGTCGGTGCCGCACGGGTCGTCGTCGAAAGGACAGGTCCCACCCAGGTCCGTTGGTGGCTGCTGCCCGGACCTCTCGATCTCCGAGGTCTGCCTGCGTTTCTGCAAGCACGCTCAACTCTACTATCGCTTGGTCGATGGCTCGCCTTCGGGCGAACAGGACAATCACAAGTACGCTCAAGCTCCGCTCGTGGACATGTACGGCCTCACCCCAGCAGGCCAGTTCGGTCCGCTGAAGCTCAAGGCTGTCCGCCAGAAAATGATCGACTCGTGTCGCTATCTCGTCCGCTTTGGAGAAAAATCGAAGACGTTGGAAAGGTGGGTGCCAGAAGGTCGGTTCCGCCCTCGGGCTGGAACATCCCGCCCGCCAAGTATCCGGAGCCGAAGGCCGAGGGTGCCGAACGGCTCGGCGGACTCCTCAAGCGTTACTACCGAAAAACAGCACGCCTCCCACGGCTGATTCGCCACGCCCGCAATACGGCTCGGTGGCCGGCGGTGACGGTATCCAGTTGAGCTACGGGCGCGTCGCAGGGGCGCCAATTCATCAGGGGCCCTGGCCCCAATGCAGGATCTGGAGGTTTGTGACCAGCAAATTGAAACGCTGGCTCCCAACAGTAAGGAGCAAATTATAGGCGATGCCACGGATGGTATTCGGAACAAATAGTGAGGTCATGGCGATGCCAAGGGCGTTGGTGACAACCGTGACGGTCCGCAGACCGCCGAAAAAGCGGCCGGTCGCGCCGGAGAGAGGCGCGGTGAACGTCACCGCAACGCCGACGAGCGGCTTTCCTGCCCCATCGACCAGCTTCACTTCGAGGCGGGTGCCCGCCGGTGATGCGGTCGTGACCACGGGCACGACCTTGATGCCGCCCGCGGTCAACACGAAATTGTTCCCCGAGCCGCCGGTGTAGGTCGCCACATAGGTGGTGCCATTGATGATGTTGGAGCCCTGCGCGACATTGGCGAACTGCCCGCTGCTGCCCGTCGTGCCATTGCTGATGACCGTGAAGATGGCGCCCGTCGCGGGTTTGTACGTGCCACCGTACTTGAGGGAGAATGCCGCGCTGGCGTAAGCCGTATTTCCGCTGACGACGATGTGTCCATACACGGCGGCGCTGTTGAAGGTAGCGCTCACGGTGGCCGTGCTGGCCAATGACAGCGAGCCATTGATCGTCAATGTGTCCGTCGCCGTCGTGGCCGTGGCGCCGAGTGTCAGGCCGTTGGTGATTGTGACCAGGGTCCCGGTCAGCGTCAGATTATTGAGCAATTCGGTCGGAGCGTCATAAGTTTGGCCGCCGGTTGTATAGATATTTTGCGTCAACTCGGTCAGGCTGCCGCTCGCCACATCGAAGGAAGAAAGCTTGTCTGCGGCCGTGCCGATTTGATCGAAAATATCGTAGTTGTTGTTGGCGTTGACGGTGAGCGACACCGGCGTGCCGCCGGTGACGATGTTTCCCGCCGAGAAAGCCAGGTTGGCGGCGGCAAGGGTCGGGTTCCCCGCCACGGGAATCGGCGCCTGGGTGAAGACGGTGTCCTGGTTGAGCACTACGTTGCCGGTCGCGATCGTGACCCTGCCGAGCGTGGCGCCGTTATTCGGGTTCACGTTGAAATCGATCGTCGTCGGGTTGTTCACCGTGAAGCCGCCGCTATACGACGTATCATCGGCGAAGATGACGAGGGTGCCGCCGGAGGCGAGTGCATCGAGGCCGCTCTGGATATCGGAAAAGGCGTTGCCGCCGTATTGCAGCGTCAGGCCGGTCGGCGCCTTGGCCGGACTGGTGCCCGTCGGCGTGCCGGCGAAGAGCTGATCCACGTATACCGTCGTCGGCGTTTCATACGCGCCCATGTCGGGCGGCGCGCCTCGCGAGTCGCCGAGGTAGTCGGTGGTCGGCGCCCCGACGGTTGTCCCGGCGCCAATTGCCGGCGAAGCGGCGGTAAGGCGCAGGTCGCCGTTCGCGGGATTGTAGTACAGCGGGTTGGCGTTGATGTTGCCGGCGCCGGCGAAACCACCCTGAATGTCGCTGTAAGTGACGGAGACCGTGTTCGGTACATTCAGCGTCGAGAGTTCAACGGGTGTCTGGTCCCCGTAAAGAATGCTGTTGAGAATCGTGAGCGTGGTTAGGCGGTCTCCCTCCACCGTCCCCTGCCCAGATGGACTGCTTCCGGTGTACTCATTGCCGAAGAAACTTGAATTGATGATGCTGATGTTGGTCGAGATGGAAGTGATGAAATGACTGCCGATCGCGGCCCCGTCCACGGAAGCCTTGTTACCAATGAAGACACAGTTGGTCGCGGTAATCGTGGTAGTCCCGGTGGAGCTGACGTTGGCCCCGACCGCACCGTCATGCGGCGCGGAATTACCGGTGAAGTTGCATTGGGTCAACGTGAGGGAACTATTGGCGCCTTGCGAGCCAATTTCGATGGCGCCGCCGGCAGCCGGGGAGCTGTTGTTGGTGAACGTGGACTGCGTGACCGAGAGCGAACCGTTGACCCAGTAGATGGCTCCGCCATACTCGGTACTATCGGCAACATTGTTCGTAAACGTACAACCGGTGATCGTACCGGTGGCGGTGTTGGCGTAGATCGCCCCCGATCCAAACTCACCGGTGTTGTTCGTGAATGTGCAATTCGTGATGGTGTTGGTGGCACCGGCGGCGGCCTCGACGGCGGCGAAACCCTTGTTGTGATCGAACGTGCAGTTGGTGATCACGGCCGACGCATTGCCGTTCGTATTGATGCAGGCCGCGTTAAAGTTGGCTCCTTCGTCATTGTTGGAGAATACGCAGTCCGAGATGGTTGCGCTACCACGGATACCAATCACGCCCGACGAATTCGTGCAGTTCTCGAACGTGAAACCCTCGATGGTGACGTTGCTGCCACTGAAAGTGCCGAATTGACTGCCACTGCTACCGCAGTCGATGATGGTGCTGGCGGCCCCGCTGGCGGATTGGATGGTGAGGCTCTTGCTGGTGACGATGCCCTCGGCAGAATAGGGGCTCGAAGCAGCGACGAGGATGGTGTCACCGCTGCTGGCCGCGGTAACCGCAGCTCCAATTGTCGCGTATTGCGAAGGCACGTCGAGCGTCGCCGGCACAAGCCGTTCTTCAAGAACCTCCAGTTGGAGGCGGCAGCGGTTGTGCTGGGGCCTCTTCTTTTGCGAGCAAAGCGGGACAGAAAGGCCCTGGACCAGGCGTCGCAGGGACTGAAGCCAGTTAGAATTGATCAACGCACAGCTCCGTCGGTAGGTAACAGGCGAATCTACTCTTGGGGTAGGTCCGGCGTAACGGCACCGCCGCCAAGGTTTTCCGGGCGTGCTGCTGCGAGCCGATGGGCTCACTGCATCCGAGATTGGGCAATGCTTAGTATGCAATAATGCAATAATTGTCGGCGAAGTCAAGGCAGGGAGGGAAGGGGTTCCTGGCCTTTTCGGCATGACAGTGGGGCCTCCCGTGGTGATGCGGTACGGACCGCGCAAACCGAGGCTTTCTGGCCGTCACTGCCCGCGAAAGCAGGTAACTTAAATTGACTTCGATCTCGAGTATTCTACTACGCCCGGAGGGTGCTGGCGTGACTCTTCCTTGCCCGCCGCAGCCGCGGTTTCGCAAGTCATCCCGAAGGACGGCACGCACAGCGCCAACCTGCTCGCGGGCCCGCTCAACACCGCGATTCGGCAGGCCGGCATCATGTCCGAGGACGACGGCCGCGTGGACCTGCGCTTCGCCAAGCAGCGCCTCAGCGTGAAGGCGCGGAGTCCGGCAAGTCGAACGTCGAGCTTCCCGTCGATTACCCCGGCAAGGAAAGCAAAGTGGCGTTCAATCCGAGCTACGTGACCGAGATGCTCCGCGTGCTGGAGCCCGATGCGGCTATGACGCTTGATCTGAACGGCGACAAGCCGGCGCTCTTCAAGACGCCGAACTACCAGTATGTCGTCGTGCCTCTGGTTGAGAGCAAGGGCTAACGCAGAGCACGCGCCAGTGACGGCGCGTAATGCGGCCCGGAATGACGCCGGCGGACTTCACGCCTCCTTCACACTTCTCGTCGCCGGATTGGCTTCCTGATGACGAATCGACCGCCAACCCAAATCGCAACGAAGTCGGATTAAACTTTGGCTAGATTCCGCGTGCCGGTAGACTAACTGCAATTCATCGACCTTGCCATCGAGGCGCCATGATCACCTTTTCCTGCAAGAAATGCGGCAAGCAGTACCACGTCAAACCGGACTTCGCGGGGCGTAAGACGACCTGTTCCGGTTGCAAGGCGCCGCTCGTGGTGCCAACCCCGGAGGCCACGCCGGCACCTTCCGCCAAGATCGCTTTCGCATGCGACAAATGCGGCACCAAGTTCAACGTGCCTGGCGCATCCGCCGGACACAAGACGACCTGCCCGGCGTGCAAGAACGCGCTGACGGTGCCGACGGCGGACGCGACCGTGGCCTATGTGCCCGCCAACGGAAAAATCAAGGGGACGCACAGCAGCCTGGCACAAGCGGGCATGGATGGCGGCGTGACGCTCGCCGGCGATTTCGCCACCGCCGAGGCGCTGTCGATGCAAAACCTCATCGACGGCAAGGCCAACGACGGCGCCCGCTATATCGTCGAGAGCGAATTGGCCCGCGGCGGCATGGGCGCGGTGATGCGGGCTGTCGATTGCGACATTCGCCGCGAGGTCGCTGTCAAGTATTTGCTCGATCAGTCTGACGTGAAGAAGAAGCAGCGTTTCGTCGAGGAGGCGCAGATCACCGGCCAGCTCGAGCATCCGAATATTGTGCCGATCCACGAACTTGGCATCGATTCCGAGAAGCGCATGTTCTTCTCGATGAAAATGGTCAAGGGGCGCAGCGTGGCGGACATCCTGAAAGGCCTGCGCGACAAACCAGCGGAGATGGGACAGGAGTTCACGCAGGGCCGATTGCTGAGCATTTTCATCGGTATCTGCAATGCACTGGCCTATGCTCACGCGCGAGGCGTGGTGCATCGGGATCTGAAGCCGGCTAACGTCATGGTCGGCGATTTCGGCGAAGTCTACGTGATGGACTGGGGCCTGGCCAAGGTGCAGGTCAAAGCCGCGGTGGCGACGACGGCAGCAGGTCCGGTAATGGCGATTCCCGTCGCCAAGGTTGCGGAGCCGTTCGATTTCCGCGCGCCGCCGCCTCTCGCCACACCTGCTTCGGAGACATCACAGGGTTCGTCGGGCAAGGTCGTAACGAGCCGCGAAGAGGGCGCCGACCTCACGCAACAAGGAGCGGTGATCGGCACGCCCGTGTATATGCCACCAGAACAGGCGTCCGGCAAGCTCGACCAGATCGACGAGCGCAGCGACATCTATTCGATGGGCGCGATCCTCTACGAGATGCTTGCGCTGCAGCCGCCGATCAGCAAGGAGGGAGGGTTCTGGCCGATTCTCGCGCGCGTTGCCATGGGAGAGATTGTGCCGCCGGAAAAGAAGGCGCCGGAGCGGGCCCGGATCGGCAAGATTCCGCCGGAGCTTTCCGCCATCGCCATGAAGGCGCTCGCCAAAGCGAAAGACGATCGCTACCAGACCGTCGATGCGCTCAAGCGCGATATCGAGCTGTTCATCGAGGGACGGTCCGTCAGCGCCAAGCAGGATAACATGCGCGACATGGCGGTCAAGTTCGTGAAGCGCAACAAGGGAGTCAGCATCGCGACCGCGGCAGCAGCGGGCGTGCTTTTCATCGTCGGTGTGTGGAGCCTGGTCGCGATCTTACGCGCCAATGGCCGCACGCAGCAGGCTTACGACGCCTATGTCGCCGAGCAGAACGAGAAGCGAGCGCAGGCGAAGAAGTCGGTGCCGGCGCTGGTGCGTGCCGCCAGGCTGACGATTGCCGAGAAGCAATTCGACGACGCGGTCGCCCAGTTGAACGCGGCGATTGGCTTCGACGACACCGAGCCCGAGGCGCGCCTGTTACGCGCCCAGCTTTTGATCGCCAACCAGGAGTATGCCGCCGCCCGCGTCGATCTGGAGGCATGCCTGAAACAGCAGCCCAAACGCGAAGAAGCGAAGAGCCTCCTGGAACTCGTTCGCGACGCGCGCAAGGATGACAGAGTTACGCTGGTAACCTTTGCCGAAGAGTTCAGTCGGCAAAAGGTCCCGCCTCTGGCGGAGCGGATGACCAAGTCGGCCGAGAAATTGATGGCCTCGAAGAACGACTTGCTGCAGCTTTACCAGGTGCGCATCGAGGCGGCCTGGCCGGGGCAGCGGGCTGGGATGACCTTGGATCACGCCGACCATTTTGCGATGAGCTTTGGGGAAACCTTTGTTGTAAACGATCTGGAGGCGCTGCGCGGTATGGCGCTGACGACGCTGGCCGTCCCCTCAAGCCAGAACATCCCCGATTTGGGACCCCTCAAGGGGATGCCCCTGGTCGGAGTGAGTTTTTACAATGGCTCCCAGGTAGCCGACTTGGAGCCGTTGCGTGGCATGCGTCTGACCACTCTGGCGATTCAGGGCTTTTACAAAGTGCGTGATTATTCGGCGCTCAAGGGCATGCCGATCACCTCGCTCAATGTCAGTTTCTGCGGAATCAGCGACCTGTCTCCGTTCGCGGATATGAAG
>DASRSQ010000350.1:0-4577 GCA_035656475.1 Gemmataceae bacterium
CGAATCCGAGTTGGGGGCATCGGCTTTCTTCAGATTCCGCCTCGCGACGGACACCCTTGCCTAGCCTTGCGGTCCGGGCCATCCCCGCCCGCAGAGGACTCGCACCTCCTGAAGCAGACCATACCTGGCACACAACGAAAAAGCCGCATCCTGGCAGGATGCGGCTCGGGGAGAACGGGTTCTCGGAGCACGAGTCGATCTTAGTGGCAGCAGCCGCCGCCACGACGGAAGAAGCCGCCACGGCTGTGGCCGCAGCCCTGGTAGCAATCGTTGCAGCTACCGCAGGTGGTGGCGGGAGCGCACACCGGGACGCGGATGGTTTCTTCGGTCCAGACGTTTTCGCAGACCATGACCTTCCGCTTGACCTTGGTGGTCACGACGTCGCAAACCTGGCGAACGCCTTCCTTCTTGACCTGGGTCATCGTGCAGACGTTGACCATGACTTCCTTCTCGGTGCGGACGATATCGCAGACCGTCTTCTTGCCCGGGGTGGCAACGCGATCGCAAACCGTGACCATGATGGTCTTCTCGGTGATGACCGGGACGCGCTTCACGACGCAGCGGGTACGTTCGCACCACTCGGTCACCGGCTGACGCTTGGTGCAGCAACGGCCGCACTCATCGACGTAGGTCACGCATTCCCAACGGCAAACCGGAACCTTCTCGACGATGTTCTCGGTGATGCAGTTGTAGCTGACGCACTGGACCTTCTTCTCGACCTGCTTCGGGACCATCGTGTAATAGACGCAGTCGACTTCCTTGGTCACCGGGGTGCAGACGATGACCTTGCGAGGTTGCTGGGTCGTCACCGGCACGCAGACGGTGTAGAAGAACTTCTCTTCACGCATCACGCGATTGCATTCCAGGACTTCGATTTCCTTTTCCTTCATGACCTGCTTGCAAACCTTGACCTTGCGTTCCTCATACTGCACCGGAGCCGGCGCCGGAGCGCAGCTGGTGGTCGCACACGGGGTCGGGCAGCAGCCGCTCGAACGGCGGAACAGACCACAACCCGACGCGTCGCTTTCGACGGCCAAACCCAGCAGGGCGACCGCAGCGAACAATGCCGCAACACTGAACCGATTCATGCAAGTTCTCCTCGAAAAGATAGTTGATCCACCCACAATTCGATTTTGTGAACCTGGACAAGCTGGGTAATTTGATGCAATCTTACACAGATCAATTGGAGATTCTAGAGAAATTATTCCTACTATTCCGAAAATCGCCATGCAGTGGATCTGGATATTCTGGTAAAGATGGCTGGACTTTACAAGCCGGTTTTTCCTGCATTCACTGTCAGGCCGTCGCCCTGCCGTCTCAGAAAGACGGCGCACTACCGTTGTGGATGTGATACGATCGTCGCAACAGGCCAGCGCAGAGTGGAGCGGAGCGGGCCGATTGGCCGATAAGAGGAGGGCGTTGCGCTTGCGGAAACTTCACATTGATTTGCCACCATGTGCATGGTATCTACCCCTGAACCGCTGCACCGAGTGCAATGATTCTCAAGGAAGAGAGGTTCCGCCATGGAGGCCGGCTACTACGTTCATCCCTCGTCCTATGTCGATGTCCCATGCGAGATTGGGGCCGGGACCAAGATCTGGCACTTCAGCCACATCATGCCGCACGCCAAGATCGGCCGGAATTGCAACCTCGGCCAGAACGTGCTCGTCTCCAGCCATGTCGAGATTGGCGACAACGTCAAGATTCAGAACAACGTCGCCCTCTACACCGGCGCCATCATCGAAGACGATGTCTTCCTCGGACCGTCCTGCGTGTTGACCAACATCGTCAACCCGCGCAGCGAGATCGTCCGCCGGCACATGTACGAGAAAACGATAATCCGCAAGGGCGCCTCGGTCGGCGCCAACGCCACCATCGTCTGCGGCTCCACGATTGGGCGCTATGCGTTCATCGGCGCCGGGGCCGTGGTGACCAAGGACGTGCCCGAATACGCGCTGATGGTCGGCGTGCCGGCTCGTCGCGTCGGCTGGATGAGCCGGCACGGCTATCGCCTGGATAAGCCGGACGCCAATGGCGTGATGGTATGCCCGTTCAGCGGATTACGTTATCAGGAAACGCGTGCAGGGGAGCTGCGTTGCCTGGACCTCGATGAAGCTGCACCTTTGCCGAAAGCGGCGTGAAATCAACCAAGCCCCGGGATGAGCGCAGCGATTCCCGGGGGTGAGTTTGTCAAAGGAACGGATTCCATGACAACCGTTGGGATGCTCGGGGCCGGAAGGTGGGGAGGCAATTGGATTCGCACGCTGGCCGCACTGCCCGGAACGCAGTTGCGGTGGGTGTGCGACGTGAGCCCGGCGCCGCTCGAAAAGATCCGCGAAACCTATCCGCACGTCCAGACAACCACCCGTCTCGAAGACCTGCTCGAAGATTCCACGCTCGACGGCATCGTCATCGCCACTATCGCGCCGACGCACTATGACGTCGCCCGCCGCGCCATTCTGGCTGGCAAGCATGTCATGGTCGAGAAGCCGATGACGCTGACGACGCGCGACTCGATCGAGTTGACCGATCTCGCCCGCCAGCATCATCGCGTGCTGATGGTCGGACATCTGCTCGAGTATCATCCCGTGATCCGCCACATTCGCACGATGATCGATGGCGGGGATCTGGGGGAAGTTTACTACCTGTATCAACAACGCCTCAACCTCGGCACCATTCGAGCCGATGAAAATGCCTGGTGGTCGCTGGCCCCGCACGATATCTCGGTCGCCAACCGCCTGCTCGGCGGCGCGCCGATCTCGGTGCAATGCCGCGGCCAGGCCATCGTCAATCCACGCGTCGCCGACGTCGTCTTCGCCACGCTCGAGTATCCCGGCGGCAAGCTCGCCAATGTGCACGTGAGCTGGCTCGATCCGCAGAAGAGCCGAAAGCTCGTCGTGGTCGGCTCGCGCAAAATGGTCGTCTTCGATGACGCGGCAGAGCCGAAGTTGCTGATCCTTGACAAGGGTTTTCACAAGAACGGCAGCATGGTCACGCTTCGGCAAGGTGCGACCGAACAGCCGAATCTTGATGGCGAACCGCTGGCACTGGAGGCGCAGCATTTCGTCGATTGCATCCGCACCGGTAACCGGCCACTCTCGGACGGCGAAGCCGGAACCTTCGTCGTATCGGTGCTGGAATACGGTCAACGCTCGCTGGACCAGGGAGGGGCGGTAATCACGATTCCGCCCTTCACGCCGGCGTTGCGGAAGTCTGCTTAATAAGCCGCTTGCCGCAAAGTAGCGCACTCGCTTCGCGAGTGCGGCTGGACTCGCGGAGCGAGTCCGCTACTCTCAACGCAATCAGCTAACTCACGGAGGAGAGGCATGGCCATGGACAATAGCGTGATTCCGATGCTGGATCTGAAGGCGCAGTATCTTTCCCTCAAAGAAGAGCTCGACGCCGCCGTCTTGCGCGTCATCGATTCGACGCAGTTCATCAACGGACCGGATGTCGAGGCGATGGAGCAGGAAGTCGCGCGCTATTGCCGAGCTAACCATTGCATCGGCGTCTCCTCCGGCTCCGACGCGTTGCTGGTTTGCCTGATGGCTCTCGACATCGGCCACGGCGACGAGGTCATCACCACGCCATACACGTTTTTCGCGACCGCGGGCGCGATCGTCCGCATGGGCGCGAAGCCAGTGTTCGTCGATATCGATCCGGTCACGTTCAACATCGATCCAAAGCAGATTGCGTCGAAGATCACGCCGCGGACGAAAGCGATCATGCCGGTGCACCTGTTCGGCCAGTGCGCCGAGATGGACCCGATCCTCGACATCGCCGCCAAGCACAAGCTCGCGGTCATTGAAGATGCCGCCCAGGCAATTGGCTCCGAATACAAGGGACGCCGGGCCGGCTCGATGGGGACCGTCGGCTGCTACTCGTTCTTCCCATCCAAGAATCTCGGCTGCTTCGGCGACGGCGGAGCCGTCGTCACCCAGGATCGTGCATTGGCCGACAAGATTCGGCTGCTTCGCGGCCATGGCTCGCATCCGAAATACTTCCACAAGATGGTCGGCGGCAACTTCCGCCTCGACTCCATCCACGCGGCGGTCCTTCGCATCAAGCTCAAGCACCTCGACACCTGGCATCAGGCCCGTCAGCAGGGCGCCGTCTACTACACGAATGCGATCACGAAATATGGCTTGCAGGGCAGGCTCGTCGAGGTCCCGAAGGTGATGCAATCGCGGCACATCTTCAATCAGTACGTGATCCGCTGCGTCGATCGCGAAGAGCTGCGCGAGCACCTCAAGAAGGACAAGATCACCACCGAGGTCTACTACCCGCAGCCGATGCATCTGCAAGAATGCTTCGCAAACCTCGGCGGCAAGAAGGGGGAGTTCCCCGAAAGTGAGAAAGCCGCTCTGATGAGCCTCGCGCTGCCGATGTATCCGGAACTGCCGAACACGCAGCGCGAACGCGTGGTACGCAGCATCGCGTCGTACTACGAATCCGCCGGCAAGACAGCGCGACGCGCGGCGGCATAGGATTTAGCACCGAAGGTGCGGCAACAAATCAGCCCAGGGCAAAGCGATGTGGCGACTGAGCCACATCGCGCCGCCCTGGGTAGCGATGGT
>DASRSQ010000351.1:0-3877 GCA_035656475.1 Gemmataceae bacterium
TTGCAGGAGTTCGCTGTCGCCGTGAATTTCGATGATGGCGTCGATGTCCTCGAACAGGCACACCACGGGGCGGTCGGGCTCGATCTTGCGAAACACCTCCATCGCGCGCGTCAGGAAGCCGGGATGCTCGCAGAAGACGGCGACATGCCCCGCCTTGATGATGCGATGCACGACCTGATGGACGACGGAGCTCTTGCCCGACCCTTGCGGGCCGTAGAGGAGATAGCCGCGGCGATGCAGGTAGCCATGCTTGCTGAAGACGTCGCCGAGGTCCCAGAAGTTTTCGATTTCGGTGAGGATCTTGGAAGGCAAGCTGTCGGCGAAGTCGATGAGGTCATCGACCTGCAGGTCGCGCGTCATGAGCTGGACGTCGCCGTACTGGTTGAGGCTGCAGCCATAGGCGCCGGCGGGGAGCTTCTGGGCGGTGACGCCGCAGATTTCGAAGACACCGGCCTGGACGACCTTCCATTGCACGGGGCTATTTCCCGCGTCGGCGCCGTAGTATCCTGGGGGGCGATAGTAATTTCGTTGATCGCCGTTGTTCCGATTCTCGGGGGGCTGGGTCCCGAAGTCGTTCAGATCCATGCGAATCTCGAATTTGCAGAAGAGCGAAGCGAACGTCATATTGTAGTGCCGGGCGATGCGCCGGCATAGCCCCCGGGGCCTATTTTACGCGGCTCGGCGAGCAGGTGCCCAGACCGGGCGAGATGGGGGCGTCGTCTTGTTCGTGCTTTGGTGCTTTCGTGATCAATGGCCGCTTGTCATCGCGCGCCGGCTTGTTTCAAACAGGAACCAGTGCCCCGTCAAGGCTTAGTATTTCTCCTCAGAAGCTGGGAAACAGCCCAATTTTTGGAAGGACGAGGCGTGAACTCGGAAGGGACTCAAAATCTTCGCTTCAATCTGAGTCCTTTCCAGGTTCACGCCTCGTCCTTCCAAAAATTGGGCTGTTCCCCAACTTCTGAGGAGCGGTACTTAGGTACGCCGCTCTGTCTCGTCGATCCAGGTAACTCGCCCAGGCAAGGCCGCGGCATCCATGGGCTGCCCCTTGACAAGCATTTAGTTGACGTGTAAACTATCTCCAGATCGACCAAGGAGTAGTCCATGAGTCGCCTGCAGCGCGAGGTCCGGAAAAAGCAGCCGTTCGCGTCGCTCGCCCAGGAGGCGACGCTGAACCTCGCGCGCACAAACGACCGAATTGGCATTCGCTTCGAACGGCTGTTCCGCGAGCATGGGCTGACCCCATCGCAGTACAACATCCTACGAATCTTGCGCGGCGAGGGCAAACCGCTGCCGATCCTCGACATCGCCAGCCGAACCGTCACGGTCGTGCCGGGCATCACAGGGCTCATCGACCGCCTGGAGAAGGCCGGTTTCGTGTGCCGACGCCGCTGCACCGAGGATCGCCGGGTCATTTTCGTTGAGATCCTAGCCAAGGGATTGCAGACACTAAATCATCTCGATCAACCGGTCCTTGATCTCCATGAGGAGGTATTGGGCGGGTTGACGGTGCAGGACCTGAAAGAATTGATCCGTCTGTTGGAGAAGGTTCGCGAGAGGCTCGAGGAATAGACCCGCCCCCGTCGTTCCCACATTCTGCGTGTGAAAGCTGGATTTGTTCTGACTGATACACGACGTGTAAAATATTGACATAACACTAAAAAAGGAGATCCGTCATGTTGCAGATTCGCAAGGCCCACGAACGCGGCCATTTCAATCATGGCTGGCTCGATACGTATCACACCTTTTCGTTCGCTGACTACCATGATCCGGCCCACATGGGCTTCCGTAGCCTGCGCGTCATCAACGAGGATCGCGTCGCCGCAGGTCAGGGCTTCGGCATGCATGGGCATCGCGACATGGAGATCGTGACGCTGGTGCTGCAAGGCGCGCTCGAGCATCGCGATAGTCTGGGCAACGGCGAAGTCTTGCGTCCGGGCGAACTGCAGCGCATGAGCGCGGGGACCGGCATTCGCCACAGCGAATTCAATCCGTCCGCGATGGAGCCGGTGCATCTCTATCAGATCTGGCTGCTGCCCGACACGAAGAACCTGACGCCGACCTACGAGCAGAAGGCGTTTGCGGCGGAGGAACAGCGCGATCGGCTGCGGCTTGTCGCCGGGCCAGGCGGACGCGATGGAGCTCTGACGATCCATCAGGATGCCGAGATCTACCTGGGAACGCTGTCCGCGGGCGCTCAGGTGACGCATCCGCTCCGCAAGGGGCGCGGCGCCTGGCTGCAGGTGATCCGCGGCGACGTGCTGGTCAATGGCGTCAAGGCTCAGGCCAGCGATGGCGTTGCCATCGAGGACGAAGCCGATGTCCGCATCGAGGCGGTCGGGGCAGCCGATATAATGCTGTTCGATCTGGCGTGAGGACGAAGATGCCGGCCGACTGGCAGCTACCAACGGGAGTATCGCGCGCGTTGTGGGATTATTTCCACGATCCCGCAATGGCGCGTGCCTACGACGCCTCCCTCCTTGGCACGCCTCTGTTGCAAATTGACCAGCAATTCGTGCTCAAACACTGCCGGCCCGCAGGCCGAATCATTGACCTGGGCTGCGGTACCGGCCGGCTGACACTGACGCTGGCCCAGGCCGGCTATCAGCCGGTCGGCGTCGATTTGTCGTTGCCAATGCTGGCGGTGTTGCGTGAAAAGGCGGCGGCGCTCGGCATGTCGGTCCCGTGCGTGTGCGGAAATCTTGTCGAGCTCGGCATGTTCGCCGACGCCTCGTTCGATCATGCGGCTTGCCTGTTCAGCACGCTCGGCTTGATCGTCGGCGCCGACGCGCGAGCCCGAGCGGTGGCGCATATCCACCGCCTGCTGAAACCAGGCGGCGTCTTCGTTGTTCACGTCCACAATCGCTGGTTCAACGTCTGGACCGGCGGGGGCAGGCGCCTGCTATTGCAAGATTTGCTGGCATCCTGGACCTGCCGCGGCGCTTCGGGCGACTACGCAATGCCGGCCCATGCCGGCGTCGGCGCGCTGACGATGCATCTCTTCACGCGCGGCGAGATCGTGCGCCTGCTGCGCATGGCTGGATTCACAATCGTCGAAGTGCGGCCGATCAGCCTGCGCGCGGACAGTCGGCTCGCATGCCCGTGGTGGTTCGGCGGATTGCGAAGCTACGGCTACCTGATCGCTGCGCAAAAGATCTGAATCAACCTTTTTTCTTCTTCTTTTGCGAGATGGTCATGATGGCGTTCTGGATCGTCTGGCCATCCTTCGATTTCTTGGCGTCAAACTTTTTCAGATAATCGCGCAGCGGCTGCAATGCCTCCTTCGCCTCGGGACCGTACTGGCCGAGCGCGACAACGGCGGCCATTTTCACGTCCTTCTGCTCCTCTTCGGCCCTGAGGCGTTTGATGAGGAGCGGCACGGTTCCCTCGGCATCGGCCTGGATGGCGCCAAGCGCGCGAGCGGCGGCGGCACGGACCCGGGCGTCCTTGTCCACGTCCAGCATCTTCTTGAGCGGCTCGATGGCGGGCTCGACGTCGCTGACATTGATGCCCCCGCGTTTCCCGAGCATCTCGGCCGCCTTGGCGCGATCAGTGCCGCTCGCCGACTTCAGCTGAGCCAGGTATTTCGGCACATCCTCGCGCTTGGGGATGCCGCCCCCGCCAGCGAGCAGAAAGCTCACGCTCAACAACGCGATCGACACGCCGACGAGTTGCACGATTTTCATGGTTCGATCTCCAGCGGGAATCGTCTATGCTTGAGAGTGGCACACACGGGCAAAAGTTCCCCCCAAATCAATGTATGACGTGGCTAAGTATTTCTCCTCAGAAGTTGGGGAACAGCCCAATTTTTGGAAGGACGAGGCGTGAACACGGAAGGGACTCAAAATCTTCGCTTCAACCTGAGTCCTTTCCATGTTCA
>DASRSQ010000352.1:0-6366 GCA_035656475.1 Gemmataceae bacterium
GTCGCCGGCAACTCGCAGGTGAAGACCGCGTTCACCCAGCCGAAGGTCGCACGCGCGTCGACGCCGTCGCGACAGGCGCACGAATCGACCGGAATCGTGCAGCCGGCCCTGGTCGTTGGACTGGGACAGCTCGGAGTCGAAACGCTCGCTCAGCTCAAGAAGCGAATCGCCGCGGAGCTCGGATCGCCCGACGCGGTTCCTCACGTGCGCGTCGTCGCCATCGATACCGATGCCTCCACCTTGCAGGAAATCACGAACAACAATCCCGAGAACGCCTTGCGCGCCCAGGAGACCTTTCACGCTCGCCTCCTGCGGCCAAGCCATTACATCAAGACTCGCGATGGCAAGCTGCCCACCGACGGCTGGCTCAATCCGAAAATCCTCTACCGTATCCCACGTGAGCAAACCAGCGCCAGTGTCCGCGCCCTCGGCCGGCTCGCCTTTGTCGACAATTACCGCCTCATCGCCAAACGGCTCGACGCCGAGCTGCACGCCTGCTGCTCGCAAGACACGCCGCACGATCTCGACCCTGTCTGCGATCTCGGCGTCCGCACCACCAAGCCGCGCGTCTACGTGGTCACCTCGCTGACCGGTAGCACCGGCAGCGGCATGTTCCTCGATATTGCGTACCTCGTGCGCCAGCTCCTCACCGAACACGGCCACGCCGACGCCGAGATTGTCGGCATCTTTTACCTGCCCTCCGTCGGGCGCGAAGGCGTGCTGGCGCCGCCGCTGGCCAATGCCTACGCGTCGCTCGTCGAATTGCAGTATTACAGCAAGCCAAGCGTCAACTTCAACGCCCTCTACGAGACGGCCGCGAATGCTGGCAAGGGGGAGCGCGTCGCCATGTCCGGCCCGGCGCTGCAGCGCTGCGTGCTGTTCTCCCTGCCCACGCCCAAGGGGAAGGTGAATCGGGAAGCCAACGCGCCGCTGGTCGCACAGGCTGGTGATTTTCTCTATCGCGAGCTCGCCACGCCTCTGGGTTTGGCCGTGGACAAGGCCCGGGCCAACACCACGCCATCCTCCTTGCACGACCAACAGCAAGGACCGCAGCTCCAGTCTGTCGGCATGTTCCAGGTCATCTGGCCAAGGCATGAGTTGCTTGAACAGGTCGCACGCCGGCTGTGCACACAGCTCGTCACGCGCTGGCTGAGCAAGGATGCGTCCGGCATGGCCGACACCATTCGCCAGTGGACCCTCGAACGCTGGGAATCGCTCGGCCTTCGTCCCGAGGGGCTGATCGAGCGCTTCCAACAACTTGCCGAGGAGTCGCTGAACCAAAAGCCCGAGATGCTGCTGGGCGAGATCCTCGTGCCGATGCAGGAGCTGGCAGCGGCAATGGCGAAAGCGGCCAAGAACAAGCAACCCATGACGTTCAACATGGGCCCGGTCATCCAGACCATGGACCGCCTTGAGAAAATTCTCGGCCTGCCCGATGACGGCCGAGGTCAGCGCGCGATGCATAGCGAGCCGGCCCTCATTGAACGCACGCTCAGCGAGATCTCGCACTCCCTTGCCGACGAATGCGAACAGCGGCTGGCCGAACTCGCGGTCACGCTGCTCGAGGATCCCAATTACCGCCTGGCCGGCGCCGAGGAGGCGCTGCGGCAATTCTGCACCACCGTCGATCAGGCCCTGGTGGCGCAGGAGACGCTTGGCAAGGAGCTTGCCGAGAAGGCAGGGCAACTCCATCTGCGCATCCATCAGACCATCGATGCCCAGGGTCCGTCGAGTGGCGAGAGCACGCAATTTGCCAAGCCGCGCCGGCCCAATGCCCCGCCCTTGCTCACCGCCGGCGACCTGTTCGAGCTGGTGCGCACCTACACCAAGACGCGCTATCACAGCCTGGTGCTGGCACATCTCAATCGGCTGTACACCGCGCTGCGCGGCCATCTGTCCGACCAAATCCGCGAGGTCGGATTCTGCCGACAGCGCCTGGGAGAATTGCTCGGCCTGCTCAAGCCGCCGCCGCCGAAGGGTGCCGAACCGACGCGTGGCGATCAGCGCGTCCTCTTCCCGGCCGGCTGCCGCGACCTGAAGGATGCCGTCGAAAAGCTCAGTCAGACCATCGTCGGCGAGGATCTGCTGGCGTTCGACGAACGCATGCAGTTCTGGATCCACAATCATTGCCAGGCCCTCCTGCAGATTTGCATGGGTGCGTCCTCGATGGTGCGCAATCTCGTGCCGGTGATGCTGCAGGAAGGCGAACGCTACCTCGACGAGCGCCTGCAAGGCGCGTCGGTCGCGGAGATGTACCTGGCGCGCATGGGCGCCGGAGACGAGGAGCAGAAGGACGATAGCGCTCTCGTCGACGACGTACAGGGTCTGCTCGAGGAGGCCACGCCCGAGTTCGGCCGCATGGGCCACGACAACGTCATCAACATCGTGTCATTGCCCAACGACGAGCACGGCGTGGCATTGCAAAGCACGATCCGCAAGCAATTCCGCGACGCCAAGATCCAGCTCACCGATCGTCAGGACGAAATGGTCTTCTTCCGCGAGATCGACCACATCCAGTGGAAGGACGTCGAGCAACTCGGCCCGATCGCGCTGGAGGTGTATCAGCAGCGCTGCTCCGCCGACCCGTCGTCCGTGCATAGCCGCGAAGATGTGTTCGAATGGCAAGTCATCGCCGAGTGCCGGCGGTAATCGAAACGATCAAACGGCGCCCAGCTCCTGCATCACCAGTTGCTGCACCACTTCCGTCTTGGCCATCCCCTTGGTTTCGCGCATCACGAAACCTTTGATGGCGTCGGCCGCCTTGACTTTGCCCTTCTTGAAATCGGCGACCGCCTTCGGGTTGGCCGCGATCGCTTTCCGCACCAGCTCCAATAGCTGCCCTTCGTCGGCGACCACCTTGAAGCCGAGCTTTTCAATCGCCTGCCTGGCCGACGCGCCGTCGAGCATCGCGGCGTAGACCTCGCGGGCACGTTGTTTATTGAGGCCAATCGATTTGGTCTCGCGAATCAGTTCTCCCAGGCTCGACGCGGCGAGCGGACTCGCCTTGATGTCGAGCTTGCGCTCGTTGAGGGTCGAGAGGAGATCGTTCATCATCCAGTTGCTGGCTTCCTTGGCGTCGCCACACTCGGCGACGACCGCCTCGAAGTAGCCGACGAAGGCGCGGCCCTGGCGCGAGAGGACGTGAGCATCGTACACCGCCAGGCCGTATTGCGATTGCAGCCGCGTCTTCTGGGCCGCGGGCAATTCGCCGAGGTCCGTGCGAACCCTGTCGAGCCGGGCAGCATCGACGGTGACCGGGACAAGGTCAGGCTCCGGGAAATAGCGATAATCCGACGCCTCCTCCTTGCGCCGCTGTATCTCGGTGCGTCCCGTGCGTTCGTCCCAGCCCGCGGTCGCCTTGCTGACAGGCCCCAGTTCGCCGTCTGCCTTACGCTCGAGGATCGGCGTCGCCTGGTAATCGCGGAACGGCTTCGCATGGCTCGCATCGATGATCCAGCTTCCCGCTTCGAGCTTGCGTGTCAACTCATTCGCCTGTCGTTCGGCCTCATACTTCATGGCCCGCTCGACGGCACGAAAACTGTTGAGATTCTTTACCTCGATCAACGGCGTCGCCACGAATGTGCCATCGGCCTGCGGCACATGCACGTTGATGTTCGCGTCGCAACGCAGGCTTCCCTCCTGCATCTCGCAATCGGAGACGCCGATCTCGCGCAACAGCAGCCGCAGCTCCTCGAGATACGCCTTCGCCTCCTCCGCCGTGTCGATGTCGGGCTTCGACACAATCTCGAGCAACGGCGTGCCGGTGCGGTTGAGATCCACCAGCGAATCGGAGCGTCCCGCGTGTTCGTCATGCATCATCTTGCCCGCGTCTTCCTCGAGATGCGCGCGAATGATGCCGACGCGTTTCGCCCCGGCCGACGTTTCGATTTCGAGCCAGCCGTCAGAGCTGAACGGCAAGTCATACTGGCTGATCTGATAGTTCTTCGGCAAATCGGGATAGAAATAGTTCTTGCGATCCCACTTGGTGAACGACGCGATCTTGCAATTGAGCGCAACCGCCGCCTGCAGCGACAGCTCGAACGCCCGCCAATTCATGACCGGCAACGTCCCCGGCAATCCGCAGCAGACCGGACACGTCGCCGAATTGGGCGGCAGGCCGAACTGCGTCGAACAGCCGCAAAACAGCTTCGTCTTGGTGAGAAGCTGCACGTGGACTTCCAGGCCGATGATGGTGCGATAGGTCGCGGGTGAATTTGGCATCTACAAGCCTCACATCAACTTCTTCGCCTTGCCCTTCACTGCCGCCTTCAGCTTGCCTGCCAGCAACTGCGGCAAGCGGAACACGAGGCCAGGGAGGAGGCCGGGGCCGAACCATTCATCGCCGGCGATTTCGCTGCGGCATTCGTAACGACCTTTCACCAATTGGTACTCTTCCAGCGTTGGTTGCTCGGTGTCTAGACCAATACTCCAGTACCACTTGATGCCGTATCGCTCGTAATCGGCGAACTTCCGATATTGCAAAGACGCCCGCTCGAATGGCGACAGAACATCGACAGCCAGATCGACTGGGCCATTTACTTTTTCATCTCTATAGCGCCTCGCGTTTTTCTTGGAGAGAAACATACGTCCGGCGCGTGAACTAGATCGTCGGGCTCTGAAAGAAACAAATCGCAGTTGACGAATATCTCCCCAAGATTTCCGTGCCGCGTCCAGCGAATAAGCATCTGAGCGAGATGATGCATCATATGGTTGTGAGCCGGGCCATTCCGCGGCGTCATGACCAACTTGCCATAAAGAAGCAACGTCTCATGTTGCTTGCTGGGCGGAATCGCCATGTACTCGCACGTCGTTAACCTGCGAGTCGCCTTCGGCAGTTGCTTTTGCAGAACTACCATCCGGTCACCTCATTCTACAGCGACGGCCGGCGCTGGTGCCAATCGGTTTCGCGCTCGTACATGCGGGCCGCGCGCAGCAGCTTCTCCTCCTCGAACGGCGCCGCCAAGATCTGCAGGCCGATCGGCAAGCCGGCTTGCGTGAAGCCGCAGGGGACGCTGATGCCGCAGATACCGGCGAGGTTGGCACTGATCGTATAGATGTCGGACAGGTACATCGCCAGCGGATCGCTCGACTTTTCGCCGATCTTGAATGCGGCCGTCGGCGATGTCGGGCCAATGATGACGTCGCATTGCGCGAACGCCTCGTCGAAGTCGCGGCGAATGAGTCGGCGAACCTTCAGGGCTTTCACGTAGTACGCGTCGATGTAGCCGCTCGACAGGGCGTGAGTGCCGAGCATGATTCGGCGTTTCACCTCGGGGCCGAATCCTTCGCCGCGCGACCTCTTGACCATGTCAACCAGGCCGGCGAAGTCCTTGGCGCGATGGCCGAAGTGGACGCCGTCATAGCGAGCGAGATTGCTCGACGCCTCCGCCGTCGCGACCAGATAGTACACTGCGACCGCATACGGACTGTGCGGCAGCGAGATGTCCATTACGCGCGCCCCGAGGCTCGCATACACCTTGATGGCGGCACGCACCGCTTGCTCGACTTCCGCGTCGAGGCCGGCGTTCCAGAATTCGCGGGCGACGCCAATCGTCAGCGGCTTGATCGGCGTGTCGACAACTTTCGCGTAGTCGGCGATGGGCCGATCGACGCAGGTGCTGTCGCGCGAATCGTGGCCGGCGATAACTTCCAACAACAGGGCTGCATCGCGGACATCGCGGGCGAACGGGCCGATCTGGTCGAGCGAGCTGCCGTAGGCGATTTGGCCGAAGCGCGACACCCGGCCATAGCTCGGCTTGAGGCCAACGACGCCGCAGAACGCCGCGGGCTGGCGGATCGAGCCGCCGGTATCGGTGCCGAGCGCGAGCGGAGCGAAGCAAGCCGCCACCGCCGCCGCCGATCCGCCGCTGGAACCGCCCGGCGTGCGTTCGTGGTCCCACGGGTTGCGCGTGAACTGCCAGGCGCTATTCTCGGTCGACGAGCCCATCGCGAACTCGTCGCAGTTCGTTTTGCCGATCAGGATCGCGTCGGCTTCCTTCAGCTTGGTGATGACGTGGGCATCGTACGGCGGCACGAAATTCTGTAGGATTCGGCTGCCGGCTGACGTGCGATTGCCGCGAATGCAGATGACGTCCTTGACGGCGACCGGAATGCCCGCAAGCTTGCCGAGCGGTTGCCCGGCTTTGCGCCTGGCGTCGACGGCTTTTGCCTGCGTCAACGCGCCATCGGCGTCAACGGACAGGAACGACTTGATAACGCTGTCGCGCTGGTTGATGCGGGCGAGCAGCGACTGCGTCAACGCCTCGGCTGTGAGGTCGCCGGTCTTCAGCTTTTGCAACAAGTGTTCTACGCTGGTTTCAATCACGAAAGCACCATGCGGATCTCAACGCGAGTATTTCGCCAGGC
>DASRSQ010000353.1:0-3752 GCA_035656475.1 Gemmataceae bacterium
GACGCCGGCCGACTGGGCGAAGCGGCGCGACGAGATCGCCAAGACATGGACCAAACGCCTCGGCGCCTGGCCGCCGCTCGTCGAGAAACCCATGGTCAAGAAATTGACCAAGGTCGAGCGCGACGGCTATACCGAGTACAAGGTGCAGGTGCAGGCCTCCCCCAACGGCAAATGGGTCGACGGCTACTTGCTCATCCCCAAGGGCAAGGGCCCATTCCCTGCTGTGGTCGTCCCGTTCTACGAGCCGCTCACCAGCATCGGGCAGGGCAACAAGGGACGCGGCGTTGGCACGCACGACTACGGTCTGCAGCTCGTCAAACGCGGCTTCGTCACTCTCTCCATCGGCACCCCCGGCTCGCTCGACAAGCTCGGCGGTGATACGCGCGAAGCGCTCACCAAGGCCGGCGAGGAGCTGCGCCGCCAACCGCTGACGATGCTCGCTTATGTTGCCGCCAACTGCCTGACTGCGCTCGCCCAGATGCCCGAGGTCGATCCGCTGCGCATCGGCATCATCGGCCTGTCCTACGGCGGCAAATGGTCGATGTTCGCCTCGTGCGTCGATCAACGCTTCGCCTGTGCGGTCTGGTCCGATCCCGGCATCGTCTTCAACGAGAAGGATTCCAATGTCAACTACTGGGAGCCGTGGTATCTCGGGTTCGATCCGAAGATGACGCGCAAGCCCGGCGTGCCGAATGACAAAAACCCGCGCACCGGGCTCTATAAGGAGCTGATCGACGCCGGCGAAGATTTAGTGGACCTGCATGCCTTGATGGCCCCGCGCCCGGTCATGGTCTCCGGCGGAGTGCAGGATCCGCCCAAGAACTGGCAGGCCCTCAATCACCTCGTCGCCATCAACAAGATGCTCGGCTACAAGGATCGTGCGTTCCTCACCAAGCGCAAAGGACACATCCCGACGCCGGAGGCGCTGGAGCTGGAGCTCGATTTCCTCGAGTATCATCTGAAATATGCGCCGACGCCGGATCTCAAAAAATAAGCGGGAGCACGAAGCTACTTGAGCGCGGCCTCTGGATGGGCCTTGGTCATGTCGTAGTCGAGCAGTACCGGCAGGTCCTTGTCCCTGAATTCGATCCGGACCACCACGTTGCGAAGCGTGCCTGAGCCCTGGTAATGCTTCGCGAATTGGCTCTTGGCATCGGAACTCTCGAGCGGTGCAACTTTCCGAAATGGATTGTTCATCTCATATTTTACCACCCGGATGTCGCGTTTCATGGTATCGGCGAGCGAGACATCCTGGGGAAATTCGAGGTAGAGCTTGAAATCATACCACTTCCCCGTCGGACTCGCAGGATCAATTTTCTCGCGGTAGGTGGAGGCAGGCGTCAGCAGTACGGTTGCCATGATTCGATGCGAACCGAGCTGGTCGTTCCAGAGCTTCAAAGCTTCTTTGGGGTCTTTGAATTGGTTTTTGAATGCGCTGCGGATGAGGTTTGCTTCCTGGCGAATCACTGCAACCTGATTCTCCAGATCATTTCGGTCGTCAACGGCTTGTTTGATCTGGTCGATAGGAGTTCCACTTTTTGAAAGCTTCTTGGACGTGGATGGGGCAATGCTGGCGGCAATATCCGCGACCTCTTTTTCGAGCTGAGTCTTCTCGCCCCTCACGATCTGGATTTGTTTTTGCAAGTTATCTTTTTGCTTATGCAATTCGACTTTTTCACTTCTTAGATTGCTGACATCGGCGCCGAGAAGTTCCTTCTCCTGCTTGAGGTCGATCACCTGCTGCTTTTCATTGCCGAGTTTTACTTCCGTGTCGGCCAGGCGCCAGGTGCTGAAGAGGATGGCGACGATGACGATAAAGACGCCTGCCAGGGAGATCAGGGCGGCAATGCGCGACGTTTTTCTTAGGTCGGCGAGACTTGGGTGGGAGGCGCTCATGGTTTGGCCTCCGTGCTGCGATTAAAGATACAAGCAAGAACCTGGTTCCACATTCGAAGGAGCTGCCCGATCGAGTAGCCGATCACGCCGCTGGCGCCGAACATGCCTAGCGCCAGCTCCCACGATCCTCTAAATAGAAGGATGACTGCGAGGGTCAGAAGCACGGCGACTGCCAGCAGCGTGGCGGAAATGTAGGCCATGCGTTCGAATCGGAACACTTCGAGTAATTCTTTCGCGATCATCAGACGTTTTGCAAGGTCGTCATCAGGCGTTGACGCCATGGGGCACCCGCGCGAGTTGGAGATGAGTGCTCTGCCTGGGGTGGCGCCAGTCGGAGCGAGGTAAATGGTCCACCGCCATCCGACGCCATAATATGCTGGTTGGCGTGGTTCGGACAGGAGTCAGAATTTAGTCACGCGCGGCAATCGGCGGCAGCAGTCGCGGCCGGGCGCACGGCTGGCCAGATTCGAACGCCTGCCAGCCGCCGCCGAGCGCGCGATAGACGGCGATCAGGTTGAGCGCGATGTTCCCCTGCGCCGCGGCGAGCTGGTCCTGCTGCGCCAGGAGCTGCCCCTGCGTCGTGAAGACGCGATTGAAATCGACGCGGCCATCCTTGTACTGCGCCAGCACCAGTTCCACCGAGCGTTCTGCGGCCTGTACGCCCCGCTCCAGGCTCTTGGCCTGCACCTGCGATTCCACGAAACCGACCAGAGCGTCCTCCGTCTCGCGGCCAGCGTTCAGCACCGTCTTCTGATATTGCAGCACGCGCTGCGCAAACCGCGCGTCCTGCACCTTCACGTTGTTGGCGATCCGGCCATAATTAAGGATCTTCCACTGGAAGTTCGGCAGGATGAAGCCGAGGAAGCTGTTCTGCTCGAACAAGACGCGGATATCGTCGGCGGCGTAGCCGATGAAACCGCTGACGCCGAAGGTCGGATAGAAGTCGGCCTGGGCAATGCCGATCTGGGCACTCTGAGCGGCCGCCTGGCGTATTGCCCGGCGCACGTCCGGCCGGCGTTCGAGCAGCTCTGCCGGGATGCCGACGGCGACCTGCGGCGGCGCCGCGGGAATCGGTCCATCCTGGAACGAACGCGTCAAATCCTGCGGCGGCAGGCCGAGCAACAGGCACAGCCGATCGTTTGCCTGCCGGATGCCGATGGCGAGCGGCGGGATGCTGGCCTCGGTCTGTGCGAGATTGGTGCGAGCCTGCTCGACATCGAGCGAGGTTGCCGTACCTGCTTTGAGCCGAGCTTCCGTCAGAGCGAGCGTGCCTTGCTGGAGTTTCATGTTGTGGCGGGCGAAGCGCAGGCGTTGCTGCCCAGTACGAATTTGCACGTAACTGGTCGCGACATCGGCGAGCAGCGTGACCAGGGCGTCGTGATAGTCTTCGACGGACGCGCTCAGGTCGGCATCCTTCGATTCGATGCCGCGCCGCAAGCGGCCCCAGAAATCGAATTCCCACGAGGCGTTGAACCCGGTTGCCCACACATTGAGGTTGGTCGGCAGCGTGGCGAGTGGGTTGCCGAAGACATTCAGGTTCTTGGAAAGCTGGGCATGGGCGTAATCGCCGACGGCGGTTTGCGATTGCGGGAACAGGTTGCCCGCCGCAATATTGCGCTGCGCTCGCGCTTCGAGCACTCGTGTTGCCGCCGTTTTCAGGTCGAGGTTTTGGCGGTAGGCACTATCGATGAGCCGATCGAGGTCGGGATCGCGAAAGATATTCCACCAGTCATCGTGCTCGATCGGGTTGGGGGCGATGTGCGGGTCCTTCGAGTCGATCCAGCTATCGGCAACATCGGCAGGAGGCTCGCGGAAGTTGGGGCCGACCTTGAAGCCGTTGTGGACGTATTCCTGCA
>DASRSQ010000354.1:0-13152 GCA_035656475.1 Gemmataceae bacterium
CCTTTAACCTTGACGCCTGATCTTCGTGCTGACATTGCGACCGGTTAAGAATAATCAAGGAGAGAAACTATGGGAACAAGGCAGAGGTAAGCAGCAGCGAATTGTCGACGACTGCCACACCGCGCTCTTCGGCAGCGCTGCCCACGTCGTTCTCGTCGGCCACCCACGAAGGAAAGCTCTACTGGCAGAGTGTCGCTCGGGTCGGCATTCAGGCTGCTGACGCCCTTGCGTATGCGCATGCCCAGGGAACACTCCATCGCGATATCAAGCCGGCCAACTTGTTGCTCGATACGCAGGGGATCCTCTGGATCACCGACTTCGGCCTGGCCAAGGCGCATGATAGCGAGAACCTCACCCACACGGGGGATGTGGTCGGCACACTGCGTTACATGGCTCCCGAGCGATTCGAGGGGAAAGCGGACGCGCGGAGCGATGTCTACAGCCTGGGGTTGACGCTGTACGAGATGTTAACCTTGCGCGCGGCGTACGACGAATCAGAACGCACCAGGCTTCTGCACAAGGTGATGCGCGCGGAAGCGCCCCGTCCGCGCAAGCTCAACCCGGCGGTGCCTCGCGATCTGGAAACCATCGTGCTAAAGGCGATTGCCGCGGATCCAGCTCATCGCTACCAGACTGCCCAGGAATTGCGCGAGGATCTCGAACGCTTTCGTGACGACAAGCCAATCTTCGCCCGGCCCGTCGGCGAGGTGGAAAAGCTGTGGCGCTGGAGCCGGCGCAATCCAATGCCCGCGTCGCTGGCGGCAGCATTCCTCTTGTCGTTGGCGCTCGGCATCACCGGCATCACATGGAAGTGGCTCGAGGCCGTCGACGGTCGGCGCCACGCGGACACCGCTCGGCAGGATACACAACGCGTGCTGGCCGGGGTCATGCTCGATCGCGGCATCGCGCTGGCGGAACAAGGGGACATCAACGTCGGCCTCTTCTGGATGCTGGAAGCACTCCGGGCGGCGCCGGAAGACGCCGAACGTCTGCGCTGGACCATAGGCGCCAATCTGTCGGCATGGACCGCGCAAACGCCGCGCCTGCGCCAGTTGATCAATGTATCATCACCCGTTCATCATTGCGCCTTGCATCCCGATGGCAAGCGATTGCTGACGGTCGGCGGGACCGGGAATGTCGTGTGGTGGGACCTCGCGACGGGAGAAGGCACACCACTGTGCAAGGTCGCGAATCCGCTGCATGGCGCCCTCAGTCCCGACGCCGCGATGATCGTCAGCGCAGGCCAGGGCGGACAGGAAAACCTCTCGGGCATCGTGCAGCGCTGGGACGCCGTCACCGGCAAGGCAATCGGCCCGCCGCTGGTGCATCCGGCGTTGGTGCGCAATGTGGTCTTCACTCCCAATGGCAAGCATTTCGTCACCGGTTGCGATGACGGAATGATTCGCGTCTGGAATGCGTCCTCGGGCACGCTCGTGCGGGTAATGCATGCTGGCAAGGTCAATGTCATTGATCTCGCGATCAGTCCGGACGGCAAAACGCTGGCCAGCGCGACGGCAGATCCTTCGCGCAACTGGAACCTGCCGGGCGCGGGACAGCTATGGGACCTTGCCTCGGGCAAACGCATTGGCGCTGCTTTGCCCCACAAGGGCGCCGTCCGGCGAATCGCCTTTTCACCCGACGGCAAGCGCGTCGCCACCGCCGGCTGGGATTCGTTTGCTCAACAGTGGGATACTACCACGTGCAAGACCATCGGATCTCCCCTTCCGCATCGGCGCTCCGTCAATGTCGTCCGCTTCTCGCCGGACGGTCAAACGCTGGCAACCGGCACACTTGATGGCATCGATTTGTGGTCGGCGTCCACGAGCGAAGCACTGGCCAGCAAACCGAACGCGGGCGGCGACGAGTGTTGGGACATTGCCTGGAGCTTGGATGGTGCAACCCTGGTTAGCGTCGGCCAGCACCCTGCGGGGGACGCCGGCGGCGCGATCCGTGTCTTCGAGGCCAGTCACCCACTGCCTCGAGCCACCTCGACCAGCGTCGACGGAAAGCGCCATAGTCCCTGGTGGAACGACAGGGTGAATCTCTGGTTTCGCCGCGGTCTTGCCAGCTATTGCCCGCTCGGCGCGCGTCTCGTCATCGGCGGCGACAACGGCATGGCTCGCCTCGTCGCCCCGATCTCCGGCCTCCACGTCGCTGCTCCCTTGCGGCATCGGTGGAACTCAGTCCACGTCACTGCATTCAGCCCCGACGGCAAATACTTCGCTACCTCCAGCCGGGACGAGAGCGCCGTCGGCGAAGCCCGCCTGTGGGACGCAGACAGCGGAAAACCCATCGGTCCGCCGCTCCGCCACACCAACAACGTCGCCGCTCTTGCGTTCAGCCCGGACGGCAAGCTGCTCGCCTCCGGCGGTTACGATCGGGCGGTCCATCTCTGGGATACTGCCACCGCCAAGGAGCTCGCGGTCATCGCACAGCCCGACATCGTTCTCTCCCTGACGTTCCGTCCCGACGGCCAAACCATCGCGATTGGTCATTCGCATGACTATTCCGGCGCTGAAGGAGTGATCCTTTGCGACGTGGCAAGCCGCAAGAACCTCGGCCCCTCCAAGAAAGGCCCCGGCATTCTCGTTTGCTGGAGCAACGACGGCAAGCGCCTTGCCCTGACTGGCGGAGCAACCTTGTGCATCTGGCGCCCCGCGGACGACACCGAATCTCTCATCCGCGAGTCCGGCTCAATCACCAGTATCCAGTTTCAGCCAGGCGACCGAAGTCTTCTGACCGCGGACAACGACGGCACCCTGCGGTTGCGCGATCCCGATACCGGCAAACCTACCGGCTCGCCCATGGTCGCAAATGTGCCAGCCACCGTCGCGGTGTTCGGTCCTGATCCGGACGGCAAATTGATCCTGGCCGGCTACGCGGACGGCACAGCCCGGCTGTGGGATTCTGTCACGCAAAAATCGATTGGACCGCCCCTGCGGCACGGCAGGCGCATCGCCGCGGCCGCTATCGCGCCCGACGGCCGCACGCTTTGCACCACGTCCGAGGATGGTGTCACTCGCTCCTGGCCTGTGCCGACGCCGTGCGCCGGAAATATCGCGACGTTGCGGACAAACCTCGAAGCGCGCACCGGGCTGGTCATGATGGAAGGACAGGCGATCGCGTTCCTGGATGAAGCCGAGTGGAAGAAGCGCCGCGAGCAGGCAGCCGAAATCGATATTTCCGACGATCGCCCTGCTTTTCACGCGTTTCGTGCGCGCGAAGCGAGAGACGAGGGTGAACGATACGCGGCCCGCTGGCACCTGGACCGGCTGATCGCGCTTGAAATGAGCAAGCCATCCTGGTCGGCCCTGGCCCAGCGAGCAAGTTTGGCGAGCGATGTGGGGGAATTTGCTGAGGCTGCGAGAGACTACGCGCGGGCCGAGAAAGTCGCTCCGCCTTCGCTGTTGCAGGTCTGGTATCGTGTGCGGATCTTCGAGAGCATGAGCGCCAAACGCTGGCAGACCGCTGCATGGTATGTCGATCGCCTGTTGCCGCACGAACCGAAGGATTGGCAGCTTTATTACGATCGTGCTGTTGCCATGGCACATCTCAAGAAAGACGCCGAGTATGAAGCGGATCTTACGCGCGCGGTCGCGTTCGGCGCGGATGCGGAACGTTTGCTGACGCTTGCGGACGATTGCGTGCGCCGGGCCGATTACGCGAAAGCAACCCGGGCGTACGCCCTGGCCAGCGCGGGCGGCGCCATGTCGTATCAGGTTCGAACCCACCACGCGCTGGCAGCCGTCAAGCAGGGCGACCTGCGGGGATATCGGCGGACCTGTGCCAGGGCCATTGCCGACCTCGGTCCCAATCCATCGGCTCCCGATGCGAACGCGGTCGCGTGGCTATGCGTGTTTGGGCCGGACGCGGTCGAGGAGATTGCAAGCGCCGTCGACCTTGCGGAGAAGTCCCTCGCCAAGTCGCCGCCAGAGGCGCGGGCGGATGTTCTGAACACGCTGGGCTGCATCCTCTATCGCGCCGGCCGGCACGAAGATGCAATCCAGCGTCTGAACGAAGGAATCAAGACGCGCGAGGGCAACGGCACTCCCATCGACTTTCTCTTTCTCGCCATGGCACATCATCGTCTGGGGAAAACTGATGCCGCCCGGCGTTACTTTGCCCAGGTCGTGCCGACCACCATTCGAACTCACGGGATCTGGCAGCATCTCGAACAAGACGTGATCTACTGCGAAGCGGAAGCGCTATTGAAATCTCGCCAATGATCTTTTCGCACCTGCAGAAACTACTCGTTCCCACGCTCTCTGCGTGGGAATGCACTGCTTCGCGCCGCTCCCGCGAGGCGGACCGAATCGCTGGCAGCAACGTTGCCGCCACCCCAAGGCGTCCAGTGCGCGACGCAGAAACATCGCGAAGCAGTGCGTCACGATTCTAAATCAGCGTGCGCAATTCGGCAGCAGACGCCACTTTTTGGATGTTTCGTTCGTCCTTTCCTTTTGAGTTGAAGGGAGCCGCCAGCCAATGTGGCCCGCAACTCCTCTACACTCATCACCGGCCGACACGGCAACCTGTCCACAGCAGTTTGATTTTTCCTGTAGAGTTGGTCGAGCAGCGCGAGACCCACCGATGCGCCAGCGGGCCTGTTGCCGCGATGGTGGTTCTCGCTTTGCTCGACCCATGCATATCATCAGGATGGGACCGCCGGCGGCTCGCTGCCCCACATCCACTTGCGTAGACGCGTCAAACGCTGACCCACACTGTCGAACAGCGAATAGGTCACCGGCGTCACGAGCAGCGCCAGCACCAAGCTCAGCATCTGGCCGCCGATGATCACCTTGGCCATGCTGGCGCGAGCGCCGGCGCCGGGGCCTTGGCCCAGCGCGATCGGGACCATTGCAGCAATAAGCATCACCGTCGTCATCAGGATCGGACGCAGCCGCGTGTGGTTGGCGTCGACGATCGCCTTTTCGCGTTCCATACCGTCCCGGCGTAGCTCGTTGGTCTTGTCGACCTGCAAGATACCGTTCTTCTTGACAATGCCGATCAGCATGAACAGGCCAAACATCGCGTACAAATCCATTGGCGTGCGAAACAGAAGCAGCGACAGCAGGCCGAACGGGATCGTGACCGGAAGCGCGGCAAGGATGCTGACCGGGTTGAGCCAGCTTTCGAACTGGGCGGCGAGGATCAGGTACATGAACAAGATGCTGAGGCCGAGCGCGACGACGAAGTAGTAGCCGGTCTCGCCGAGCATCTTCGCCTGGCCGCCGAACGTGACGTCGTAGCCCGGCGGCAGTTTCATGTCCTTGACGATGGCCTGGGCGTGCTGCATCGCTTCATTGAGCGAGATGTCCTCCGGATGCGCGAGCAGCGTGACGGTGCGCTGCCTGCCGAGGCGGTCGATCTGACTGGGGCCGCGCGCTTCCTGGAACTTGGCCAGGCTTGACAGGCGCACCTGCCCGGCCGTCGGCGAGGGAACCGTCAGGTTCTCGAGCGTCGTCACGCTGGCGCGGAACGGCTTGTCGGCACGCAGCCAGACGTCGTACAGTTCGGTCCCTTCCTTGTAGCGTGACACGATCTGGCCGCCGATCAGGACGTTGAGGCTGCTCGCAATCGTCTGCACCGGAATGCCGAGATCGCCCGCCCGATCGCGGTCGATGGCGACGTGAATCTCGGGTTTGCGCAGCGACAGCGTCGAATCGACATCGACGAGCCCCGGCACCGCGCGGAGCTTGTTCTTGATCTGATCGGAGTAGATGCCGAGCGATTCGATGTCGGGGCCATGAATGCTGACCTGAAAAATTCGGCTATCCTGCCCGTTCGCGCCGATCGCGGACACGTCGGAGACGACGGTGCGCAGGTCGGGGTAATCGCGGAGAATGGCGCGAGCGCGCTTCATCATCTCGAACTGCGTGAACTCGCGCTCCTCGAGTTGCTTCATGCGGATGTAGATATTGGCCTTTGTCACGTCGCCCTGCCCCTTGCCCGCGTAGCCGTTGTTCTCGCCAATGCTCGTGAAACGATGCACGACGCCCGGCATCGCGGCCAGACGTCCCTCGATCTCCTGTACCACGGCGGTGGTCCGTTCGAGCGAGTAGCCTTCGGGCGTGATGATGCCGACCTGATACTCGCTCTGATCGTCGCGCGGAATGAAGTTGACGCCAAGGTTGGCGGCGATCGGGACGGTCGAGAAAATCACTAGCACGCAGACAATCACGGTCACCCAGCGAAAACGCAGAGCGAGCCGTAGCGCCCAGCCGTAGGCGCCTTCGGTGGCGCGATAGATCAGGCCGCCCTTCGACGCGGCGTGTCCGCCTTCGCCAGGTTCGAGCACGAGGAAGTGAGCGCACAACATCGGCGTCAGCGTGAACGACACGAACAGGCTCATGACGATGGCGAACGCGATCGTCATGCCGAAGCTGCTGAAGAAGCGGCCGACCATGCCCCCCATGAACGCGACCGGCAGGAAGATGACGACAAGCGACAGACTGGTCGCGAGCACCGCCAGGGCGATCTCGCGCGTCCCGTCGCGTGCCGCCGTCATCGCATCCTTGCCGTACTCTTCCATGTGGCGAAAGATGTTCTCGTGCACGACGACCGCGTCATCAATGACGATGCCGATGGCCAAGATCAGGCCGAGCATCGTGATGTTGTTGAGCGTGAAGCCCATGTACTGCATGAAGAGGAACGTCGGGATGATCGACGTCGGAATCGCCAGCGTGGCGATGACGGTGGTGCGCCAGTCGCGAATGAACAGCAGGATCGTTCCCGCGACCAGCACGGCGGCGAGCAGCAGGTGGAACTTCACCTCCGACATCGAGTCGCGGATGAAGCTCGCTTGATCCTGGATGATCTCGATATTGATGTCGGTGGGCAACGCCGTCTTGATGTGCGCGAGTCGCGCCTGCACCGCATCGGAGATCGCAACGGTGTTGGTGCCGGACTGACGCTGCACGAAGAGCGTGACCGCATTCTGTCCATCGAGAAAGCTCAAGCTGCGCGGTTCCTCGACCGAGTCCTCCGCCCGGCCAATGTCCTTGATGCGAATCGGATAGCCCTTGCGCGTGGCGATGGTCAAGTCATTGAACGCCGCCGGCGTTTGAATGCGTCCAAGTGTGCGCAGCACGAGTTCGCGCGGCCCCTGTTGCACCATGCCGCCGGGGACTTCGAGATTCTGGCTGACGACCGCGAGGCGCACGTCCTCGATGGACAGGCCGAAGCCGGTCAGCATGTCGGTATCGACGATGACATTGATGGCTCGACTGCGGCCCCCCGTGAGAAAGACGGCGCCAACACCGGGGACAGTTTGCAATTGCTCCTGAATCTCGTGCTTGGCGATTTCCGTGACCTCGCGCACATCGCGCCGGCCGGAAATGCCGATGGTCATGATCGGGGACGCGTCGAGAGCGAAGCGATTGACGATCGGCGGATCCATGCCTTGCGGGAGTTGCTTGACGATCGACGCCACCTTGTCGCGCACTTCCTGGGCGGCGAAGTCGCCATTGCGTTCGAGCTTGAACTGCACGGTGACGGTGGCCACGCCTTCGCGCGTCGTCGAACGCAGTTCGTCGATGCCAGCGACCTGATTGACCGCCTCCTCGATGACCTTGGTGACGGTCGTCTCCATCTCCTCGGCGCTCGCGCCGGGCAGGGCCGCGGTGATCCCGACGACCGGGAAGTCGACCTTTGGAAACAGGTCGACGCCCAGTCCCATGTACGCGACCAGGCCGAGCACGACCGGCGACGCCACGAGCACCCAGGTGAAGACCGGCCGGCGAATGCAGATTTCGGAGATGCTCACGGCGCCCCCTTTTCCGTCCGTTCGATCACCGGCGACGCGTCGGCCAGCACCGTGTGGCCGCTGGTGATGACGCGCGACTCCGCTGGCAGTGCCGGTCGCGTGATCTCGATCCAGTCGGATGTCTGGGCGCCGGTCTGCACCTGCACCTCCTTCGCCTTGCCATTCTCCAGGAGAAAGATCTTGGTGACGCCCGCGAAGCGCACGACCGCAGTCAACGGCACCGTCGTTCCCTTTTCGGTGACTTGCGTGCGGATGGCCGCCTTCGCGAAGCTGCCGGGCTTGAGTTCGAAACGCGAATTGGGAATCTGAATCTCCACGTCAAAGGTGCGCGTCGTCGGATCGACGGCCGGACTCACACGCGCGACTGTCCCGGTCACCGGCTTGGCGGTCGACGCGGACGCGACGTCCGCCTTCTGGCCAATGCGGACATCGTTGTTGTAACGTTCCGGGACGGGGATGCGCAGCTTGAGCGTTCGATGGATGACGAGCTTGCCGATCTCGGTGCCAGGCTTGACGAGAGTACCTTCCGACACGGAGCGATGCGAAACGATGTATTCCACGCCGCCGGCGCTGTCGGGCACGGGCAGGAGCGGCGTGGGGACGCGGACCTTAGTATCCTCGAACTGCTGACGTTGCATCGCGAGGGCCGCCTGTTTCAGGAAGATGGTGGCCAGTCCCGATTTCGCCATCAGAACCTGATTCTCGAATTCCGCTTCGCACACGCCCACATCGGTGCGCGCGTTGATCAGGTCTTCCTCGGAGACGGCTTTCTTCTGCCAAAGGGCCTCGGCACGATCGCGCTTGCTGCGCATGTTTTCAAGTCGGGCTTTCGCTTGCACGACCGGCGGCAGCTTCTTGAGGTCGATGTCGCGTTCCGGCGCACTATTCAACCCGAGCTTGGCGAGTTCGACCTGAAGCGCACGCTCGGCATGCTTCAGAGCCAGATCGTGATCGGTCGGATCGATCTCGACAAAGCAATCGCCCGGCCTGGCCGTGTCGCCGAGATCCAGGCAGACCTTGCGGACCCGGCCATCGACGCGTGCTGCGATCGTGATTTCCTCAAAGCCCCACAGCGTCCCCATGCCCTCAACGACGCGCTGAATGCGACGTGTTGCAACCGGTTCGACAGTAACCATCACGCTGTCGCCATTGGCGCCGCCCGTCTCGCTGGGTAGCTTGTCCTTGTCCTCGTGGTGGCCCGACCGCCCCGAGAGTGTCCAGCCGACGACAAAGGCAGCCGCCACAGCGCCGAGCCAGAGCAGCTTGCCACGCCACCACGGCGGCGACGCCGGTTTCGCGTGCTCGCTGGTCGACATCTCTTTGTTCATGAGACCGTCCGATCCTGCTAATGTCGCTCTGTTCTCTTTGTGAATAGTGCGGTTATCGAAGCACTTTTTGCCGCGGACGCTTGCCACACCAAGCTTGACGATAGTTCGCCTTATGCCGATGACGCCATGTGATTCATTTGTGCTCGCCCTGCCCGCGCGATCTTGCGGAACAGGACCATGAAGATTTCCTGCTCGTCCTCGGTCAGAGCACCCAGCATGCTGCGAAACAGTCGAAGATTGATTTCGAGAAGCGACTTGTGAACATTCTGCCCCGACTCCGTCAGCTCGACGCGTACGACGCGCCGATCATCCACGGAGCGATGGCGAACCACCAGTTCCTTGCGTTCGACGCCATCCACGATGCTGGTCATGGTGTTGACTGCGACGGCGAGCAACTCCGCCAGCTCGCGCATCATCTTCGGCCCGGAGTTGCCGAGAATCTCAATCGTCCGCAACTCTTGCATATTCAGTCCAACGTGGGGACCATTTGCCGCTGCGGCGTTGACGCACTTGAATTGCTTGAGAATATCCTGGACCAGGTCTTGCAGATCAGCTGCCTTGCGGTCGAGGGGGGACATGAGAGCCTCGATATTAGTTCCATTAACGAATCATTCTTAAAAGGAATTATCGTAAAGTGTCACTATTCCGTCAATGCCAATAGCAGATCGTAGTTAACCGCCGCTTGCCAGATCCTGCCGTTCACGAATAGATTGAGGCAAAACATCTCTCCATTCTCGCTTCGTGCCCAATGGATGCGGACTCGACACGCCTGAAACGGACCATCGAAGATTTGCTCAAGCATCAGAGCAACGACGAGCGCTTGCGCGATCACCTGGAAGGAATTCGACGAGATTTGGCGTTGCCGGGCTTGACCTGGTTCTGGGGGCCAGAACTGTATCGCCGGAATCGGGTGGTGTTTCGCGAGTTCATTCTGGCTCATTTCTCCGACACCGAACGAGCCGGCGCATGGCAATGGCGGCGGACTCCGTGGAAGCGTTATGCCGATCGGTTGCAGAGCTGGCTCGAGGAAGCGCGCCGCAATCGAGACGTGATGCTCGTCCGCCGGCTGCTGCGCTGGAAGTTCGCCAAGGAACCATGGGGCATCGATGATGATGCCTGGTGTCGCGAGTTGCGGCAATGCTATCAGGCTGCCAAGACGCCGGCGACGGAGGGCATCGTGCTGGACGAATTCGATGACTGGTTCCAGCTCGATGAGGCGACCGCTTTGGCGCTCTATTCGACCAATCGCGCATGCTCGAAATTCTTGCTCAAGCATCTGCCAACGCGGTACAGCTTCTGGGGGCATGAGAAACGCGAGCCGTGGCGGCAAATAATCGACGCCGCGCTCGACGCCGGCGACGAGGAACTGGCCTTCGCCCTGTATCGCCGCCAGATCGATGTCGCGGAATGGCAGCGGGACATTGAAAAACTTGCTGGAAAAATCAGCGACGCGGACAGGCTCAACGACGAGCTCGCCAAGCGACATCCCGAAGGTTGGGGGTTGAAGTTGGGCGATGGCATCCTGTCGCTGCTGCGCCGTTGCGGCCGGGATGTCTTGCCCTACGTTCGCAGCAAGCTCGAATCGATCGTTGGCGGGTGGTATGCATCCGAGCCGGAACCCTTTCTTGCAATGGCCCGTGAGCGTGGCTGGTGGGACCTCTGGGCTGCGGTCGTGCGTACGACGAGCAATCCGAAAGTATTCAATGTCGAGGTTGCGCGAGTTCTCGATGACGTCCAGCTCAGGGACGACCAACGTGTCGAGCGTTTGCGGGCCCTGGCCGGGGTGTCGCAGGAATGGAACTGGTCGGGGATCGGCTTCGCCCGCGTGCATTCGCTGGAGGATCGTCTCGCGGTCCTGCTTTATCAACGTTATCCGAAGCTCGTGCGCGGACCGTTCAAGCCGAACATCGTGCCGACCTGGTGGCAAGGCGGCCCGGAATTGCTCAAGGCGGCACAGGCGGCCGCGGATGACGAGCTGGTGGATCTCCTGGCGAGCCGTTACGTCACACGCGTGGGCTACGGGTTCGGCGGGGAACAACACAACCTTGGGATAGCACAAGACCTGGCGGTTGCTTTTCAAACCATGCGCGAGCGCGACGAATCGCTGTTCGCACGGCGAGCCGCCAACATCCTGACGCAGGTGCCTGCTTTCTCAATATTCCACTACGACCAACTCTTGCGCACCAACGGCCTGGCACGCTTGTTGTTCGTCCGGTCCTTTCCCGCGTACCTGAGCGTTCCTGATGCGGTCCGCGATCTGATCGAAGGATCCGAAGTTCACGTGCAAATGCTCGCCTATCGGGTGCTTGCCCAGGATGACGAGCGTGCCCGCAAGATTGCCGTCGAGTCCATGGAAATCCTGCTCGGCACGCTCTTGCGGCCGTTGCACCGCAAGACGCGTTTGGCGGCCTTTGGCGCGCTGGCAAACGCCGCCACATCCGACTGCGCGACTGCGACGAAAATCCTGCGCCGTGCCAGAGACGCGATGCGGCTGCCCGACAAGAAGTATCCCAAGGAGCAACTCGTCGGCCTGATCGGCCAGATTCTGCACGCCTGGCCTGACCTGCGCGGTCCGCGCGAACGGCCCGTCATCTACGGATTGCAGGAGGCAATGACATGATCGTCCTGGTCGATTATGCTTCCCCCTCTGTCTTTGAGTCGACCCGCGACGCTGCCGCGCTCGCTCTGGCGACCAATCGGCGCCGGCCGGTGCGGTTCAACGGCGTTGTCCGCCAGCATGGCTTCAACCTGCGCATCGCCCTCCGCGCCCTGGGCGAGGCGATCTGGTCCAACGACACCTGGATTTCCGGACTTGAGCTGCTCGATCCGATCATCACGGTGCATCCCGATCGCATTTTCTTCGAAGCCTTCAGCCAGGATCAATCGGTCTACGCCGCCTTGATTGTCGATCCCGGGGTCTTCGAGACCGAAGGAGAGGTCGTCACCGGCACGACCAATATCGATTTCACCGCCTGGCTCTGGGGCGCACTGGGCGAAATGCGGACTGGCCGGCGCACGCGCTTTCGCATTGGGCCGGAAGGCTTTGAGGTGCAAACAGCCAAGGCCGGCGGACGCTTTGAACGAAAGGTCGACGTGCCCGAAAGCTGGGTTCGCGGCTTCTTGCAGATACAAGCAGCCATGGGCATGCCGGGAACACGTCTCGAGGTACAGCCGATCGACCTGTTGACGGCATTACGTTATTTGCGTTACACGAAGGCCAAGGTATCACCGCGAGCGTTGCGCTATGAGTTTGAGCCGGGGAAGGACGTGCAGCTGGTTCTGGAGCCGTGGGAGCACATCGTGCCGTTCGTCGGCGCGGCGCACAACTATAGCGAACGCAAGGTGACGCGTGTGTGGGGCCGGCGCCGGCTCAGGCTCATCGAAGGCCTTCTGCCATTCGCCGAGTCGGTGCACGTGTATTTGAAAGGGCGGGCGCTGCCCAGCTTCTATGCGGTGAAAATGGCAGGCATGACGTTCGTACTCGGCATCAGCGGCTTCTCCGAAGCGAGCTTCACCGGTACGGGGGGCTACGATCTGCTCAGCGATTCGGCATCGGCGGATGACGCCTTGCTCTGTCCCGCGCTCGACCTGTTGCGTCGTGAATATCATCGCTCTACCGCAGAAGTCGCCGAGGCGCTGGGCATCGATCCCGCCAAGGCAACTCGATTGCTCGTACGATTGTGCCGTCAGGGACGCTGCATCTTCGATGTCGAAACGCGGCGCTATCGGCATCGCGAGCTCTTCGAAATGCCGGCGGACGAAGCGCGGTACTTCCCGCCGGATGTGCGGCGCGAACAAGCGGCCAGATTCATTGCCGAGCGCCGCGTGCACATCGAGAACTGTTGCGTTCAGGAAACGACGAAGCAACGCAAGTTCAAGTCGCCGATCGATGGCACGCCGATTCTTCGCGATGTCATCTATCGGGACTGGCACGTGAGCGGCGCGGTGGACGATGTCAAAGAAGTTCAGGTCGTCGTCAATGATTCAGGGAGCATCATCTTTGGCCGTTGCTCCTGTCCGTTTTTCGACGCCAATCTAATGAATCAGGGGCCCTGCGAACAT
>DASRSQ010000355.1:0-45600 GCA_035656475.1 Gemmataceae bacterium
GACGCTCGCCTGGGCGACCAAACAAAAATGCTTCGCCACATTCCTAATTTAGATTGCTGATTGTCAATTGCGGAACAATTCCCGATCACTTCACCGCTTCCTGAAACTTCTTGCGCTCCTCGCTTTGCTGCAGCGTGTTCATTTCGACATAGCCCGCGGTCTTCACCAGATCGGTGCGACGCTGGTAGAAATCGACGAATTCCTTGACCTCGGGCCGCTTGAGCGAATCCTTCTTGACGTAGATGAAGAGCGGTCGGCTGATCGGATACTTTCCGCTGAGCACGTTTTCTTCGGTCGGCTCATAGTAGGGATCGCCAGCTTTCTTGGCTATGGCGACGACGTTCAGCGTGCTCTTGTTGGCTGTGTAATAAGCGACGCCGAAAAACCCCATGGCGCCGTCATTCTTGGAGACGCCGGTGACGATTACGTTGTCGTCCTCGTGGCCGTTGTAGTCCTGGCGGATCAGGCGTTCCTTGCCGTTGACCGCTTCGGTGAAGTAGTCGAAAGTGCCTGAGTCCTTGCCGGCGCCCCATAACGTCGATGCATTGAAGGGCTGATCGGGAAAGCTTGGATCGACATCCTTCCACGACTTGGCGTTCTTGAACGTGTCGGTATCGGGATGCCAAATCTTTTTGAGTTGTTCCATCGTCAGCTTCTTGGCGAAGTCATTTTTCTTGTTGATGACGACGGCCAGCCCGTCCCAGGCGACCTGTAGTTCGAGGAACTCGATTCCTTTTTTCTTGCACTGCTCGGCCTCGGAGCCCTTGATTTTTCGCGAGGCATCGCAAATATCGAGCTCGTTGGCGATGAACTTGCGTAGGCCGCCGCCGGTCCCGGAGATGCCGATGCTGATGTTGACCTTGGGATGCAGCTTCTTGAACTGGGCGCTGACGGCTTCGGTGATGAGATAGACGGTGCTGGAGCCGTCGATCTTGATTTCCCCCTTGGTCGCGCTCTCCTTCTCGTCTGTCGTCTTCTTCTCCTTGTCCCCTTTCGAGGGATTGCAGCCCGCCGTGCCCAGGCACAGCGCGACCGTGAAGCCGACCATCGTCAAGAAACGGAGAACGGATTTCATCGTAATCCTCATGGCAACAACGGGACGCCTCTCGCTCCATCACACATCGGCATTGTCGGAATCAGCGAAGGTTTTTCATCGGGAATACGGTTAAGATTTGATGAAGTGTCGCGCCGCGGGTTGCAGCGATACCAACCCGAAGCGCAAGCGAGGGATCTAACATGCTGCGACTACGATCTCTCGCTTGCGTTTTGGGTTAGTATAGGCACCAGTCTGAAACAAATTGACTTATTGTCACTCCAGCCGGTCGTGCCGGGTGCGTCGCGCCTGGATCAACTCGGCACCGAAGAAAAGTGTCTGCGACGAGTAGTATACCCACATCAGGAAGACGACGATCGATCCACCGGCGCCGTACATCGAGGCGGCGCCTGAATAGATGATGTAATAGGAAACCAAGATCTTGCCGATGGTGAACAGGATCGACGCAATCATGGCGCCATACCAGACGTAGCCCCACGCGATTCGGCCGCCTGACAGAATGCGATACGATAGCGCGAATAGCACCGTGATGAACACGAACGACGCCCCCACCTCGACCCAGTGCCACGTCTCATCCATCGGCACCCGCGTCTCGCGCAATAGCCGCTGCAACAACGGGCTCACGAGACTGGCGAGCAGCGAAAGGAGCAACAGCGTGGCGATCACGAAAACCATGGCCACGGCGAGCGCGTAATCGAGCAGTATGCCCAGCCAGGTGTTGCCGTGCGGCGGCTCGATGCGCCAGATAGTGCACAGGCTCGTGCGCACATGGAGGAACCCGCCCAGCGCGCCGGCGACCAGAAAGATAACGCTGATGATTGGCGTCCAGAACGTCTCCTGCTGTTGGCGATTGGCAACTTTCAGAAAGCTCTCGACCTGGCCAGCCACGTCGGTCCCCATGATCGATTCGAGTTGCTCGTGCACCTTCCCTTCGGCGGCATCCGCGCCAAAAATGCTGCCGGAAAGATAGACGGCGATCAGCAAGAGGGGCGCAATCGAAAAGAGCGTGTAGTAGGCCAGGGCGGCCCCCATGCGCGTGCCGCCGTCCGCGTTCCAGTTCAGGATCGCGCGGTAGATGATGCGCATGCTGGTCATGAACATGACGCGCCTCAGGAATCAGGCAGCATATCGAAGAACGGCGTGGGATCGGACAGGTCGTGCAGCGTCAGGTCGGCCCGAGCCTCGCGCAGCTGCTCGTAGCTGTGGACCCCGGTCGCGACCGCAATCACCTTCGCGCCGATCGCCCGGGCGCATTTCACGTCGAGCGGGGTGTCGCCGATCACGAAGACACGCTCAAGTACAGGTTCGCGTCCCAGGTGAGTGCGGGTCGCAGCCAGCGCTTCGCGGGCCACATCGTCGCGGTCGAAATGATGGTCGCCGAAGCCGCCGAACGCGAAATGTTCGAACAGACCGTAGTGTCCTAGCTTGACGCGGGCCCCGGCGCGGACGTTGCCCGTCAGCAGGCCGAGCGCGACATCATTGCGCTGCCGCAGCGTGGCGAGCACACCGAGGATGCCCGGCAGCACGCGGCCGTCGTGCCGATTGAGCGAAGCAGGCAGGCGTGCGAGGTATCCTGTCAGCAGGCGCTGCCAGTTATCGGCGCTTGGTTCGATGTCGTGGGAATGCAAAAGATCGCGGGCTATGGCCCGATCGGTACGGCCGCTGTATGGGATCTGTACGCGCAGCGGGATGGCGAAGATTTCGGTAAAGGCAAGTTCCAGGGCCGCCTTGCCCGCGCCGCCGCTCGCGAGGAGCGTTCCGTCGATGTCAAATAGGCATGCAATCATGCCATTATTGTAGCAGGCGGAAAGGCGACCAGTAACCCGGCCGCTTTCGCGGCACGGCTCGCCGCTACCTGCGGGCCGGGTCGACGACGAGATTATTCTGCACGTCCTGCACGCCGGGCGTCATGCGGACCATGCCTTCGGCGGTGGCGCGTTCGGTCTCGGTGCCGACGACGCCGGACAGGAGAACGACGGCGCCTTTCATGTTCGTCTGAATGGTGGCACGGTTCTTGAGCATGCTCGAGTTAGCTATGGTCTGGCGGACATCGTTCTGGATCCACGAGAGTTGCGGCGTCACAAGCGGAAACGTCTCGGCAAGTGCGGTGGAATAGACCGGAGCGCGAGGTTGACCGAACGTGCCAAAGCCGGTCCCCTGGTTGGAAATGGCGGTGGTGGGAGCGGTGGCGGCGGCCGGATTGGGCACGTAGATATATTTGCCGAAGGCGGGGGCGTTCATGTTGCCGGAGGTATTCTGGGCGCCGAACTTGGATTGGTAACTCTGGGGAAGGCCAAGGGTGAAGAAGTTGACGTAGTTGCTGCCGAGGTAGTTGGAGTTGCTCGGGATGGTGGTGGCGGTTGGGGCAGCGGCGGTGGCGGAGATGGTGGCGGCGGGGGTGAGCAGGCCACTGCCGATGGCGGCGCTGACGCCCTGGGCGGTGGCACCGGTCGTGCCGCCGGTGGTGCCGCCCGTCGTCCCGCCAGTGATGCCGCCGGTCGTGCCGCCTGTGGTCCCGCCGGTCGTGCCGCCCGTGGTGCCGCCCGTCGTCCCGCCGGTGGTGCCTCCCTGTGCGGCCACTCTTGCCTGCGCGAGCGCCAATGTCACGCAGGTGCCCAGAGCCAACGCGAGCCATTGCCGACTTGTCATGCTCCACCTCTTCGGACGGCGAAAAGAAAACGATCGTATTCGATCTATCGACGAGGGCGAAATCGGCCCATCAGTAAATGTGCACTTTCCTTATTATCGCGTGCCCTGGAACGGGTGCAACAGGCAATTGATTAAATCCCGGTGAACGAACGAATCGCGCGAAAGTTCTTGTTCCCTTTGCCTGGCCTGTTAAACTATCTACAACCTGCCTCAATGCCTCCATCCTACCTACGGGGCGTCATGAGCTTCAAAGCATCCATCCTGTTTGCGGTCATCGTCCTGTTGATGCCGATCAGGGCGCTTGTCGCCCAGGACAAAGCGGTAACGGTCGCCGTCGATCCGGCCACCGTGAAACTGCAAGGTCCCTCGGCGGTGCAGACGCTGCTTCTGACCGGAAAAACCGCGGACGGTCGCGATTTCGACCTTACCGGCGCCGCCACCTATCAGTCCTCCCAGCCCGATATCGTCAGCGTCTCACAACGCGGCGTCTTGCGCGGCAAGAAGGACGGCAAGGCCGACATCACGGTCAGTGCCCAGGGCAAGATCGCGAAGGTCCAGGTCGAGGTGCGCGGCGCGCAGACGTCGCGCGATTACCATTTCGAGAACGACGTCATGCCGTTGCTGAGCCGATATGCGTGCAACTCCGCGGGATGTCATGGCAATGCGAATGGGCAGAACGGCTTCAAGCTGTCGGTCTTCGGCTTCGACCCGACCGCCGACCACAATGCGCTCGTGAAGGAAGCACGCGGCCGACGCCTGATGCCGGCGGCTCCCGCATCAAGCCTGTTCCTGATGAAAGCCGCCGGCCAGATGCCGCACGGTGGCGGCACGCGCATCCGCGTCGGCTCGGAGGAGTACGAAGTCCTGCGCGGCTGGATCGCCGCCGGCGCCCCGATCGGCGATCCCAAGGCGGCGCACGTCGTCGCCGTCCGCGTCGAGCCGAAGGAACGCCTGTTGCGCATGAAGTCCGAACAGCAACTCCGCGTCATCGCCCGCTACTCCGACGGCCGCGAGGCAGACGTCAGCCTGCACGCGCGTTACCAGACCAACCACGAAGGCCTGGCAAGCGTCAGCGCCGAGGGGCTCGTGACCGTCAACAACACGCCCGGCGAGGTCGCGATCATGGCGAGCTACGCCAACTGCATCGACACCTTTCGCGCCCTCGTGCCTCGCCGGGAAGTCATCGCGAACTATCCCGCCTTTCCCGAGAACAACTTCATCGACCGCCTCGTCGTTGCCAAGCTCAAGAAACTCAACATCGCGCCATCGGACTTGTGCGACGACAGCACCTATCTGCGCCGCATCTATCTCGACGTCATCGGCACCTTGCCGACCGCGGACGAGGCACGACGGTTCCTCGCGGACAAGCGTCCGAACAAGCGTGAGTTGCTCGTCGACGAGTTGCTCGAACGTCCCGAATACGCCGACTACTGGGCGCTCATGTGGTCTGACGCGCTGCGCGTCGATCGCCAGGCGCTCGGGCACAAGCGGGCTTATGCGTTTTACCGCTGGATCCGCGAGAGCATGGCCCAGAACAAGCCGTTCGACCAGTTCGCGCGCGAACTGCTGACCGCCGAAGGGCCGCTCGAAGAGACAGGGCCGGCCAACTTCTACAAGGTTGTCACCAAGCCCGGCGAGACCGCTAGCACGCTGTCGCAGGTGCTGCTCGGCGTCCGCATCGCCTGCGCGGAGTGTCATCATCATCCGTACGATCGCTGGAGCCAGACCGACTATTACGGCATGCAGGCTTTCTTCACGCCGGTGTCGATCAAGCCCTCGTCGCGCGGCGATTCGCTGCAGGTGCAAGGCGACCCGGTGACGAAGCATCCGCGCACCGGCGACACCATCCAGCCATACGCGCTGGCGACGAATATGCCCGAGAAGGCGCCGACCGGAGATCGCCGGCTCGTGCTCGCGGAATGGATGACGTCGCCGAAGAACCCGTTCTTCGCCCGCAACCTCGCCAATCGCGTCTGGGCTCATATGCTTGGCCGCGGCCTCGTCGAACCGATCGACGATGTGCGCGACACCAACCCGCCCAGCAATCCCGAGCTGCTCGACGCGCTCAGCAAGCAGGTTGTCGACAGCAAGTACGACGTGAAGCAGCTCATCCGCACGATCGCGAAGTCGCGCACCTATCAGCAATCGTCGAAGCCGAACGCGACCAACGAGAAGGATGCGATCAACTACTCGCGCGCCTCGTTCCGCCGCATCGAGGCGGAGGTCTTGCTCGATATGGTGAGCCAGACGGTCGGCGTGCCGGAGAAGTTCGGCGGCGCGCCGACGGGCACGCGCGCCATCCAGCTCTGGGATAGCAAGGTCAACCACTATTTCCTAAAGCTCTACGGCCGACCGCAGCGCCAGACCGCCTGCGAATGCGAGCGCGTGGTTGAACCGAGCGTGTCGCAGGTGCTGCATCTCTTGAACGCGCCCGAGATCCACGCCAAGCTCACGCACGAGCGTGGCAACATCAGACGCTGGGCCCTCGCGAAGAAGAGCGATGTCGAGCTGGTCGACGAGATCTACCTGACGTTCTATTCGCGCCTGCCCGACGAGCGTGAACGCGCGACGGCGCTCGAGCACCTGAAACGGCATACCACGCATCGGCGCGAAGCCGCCGAGGATCTTGCGTGGACGTTGATGAACACGCTCGAATTCGTGTTCAAGCGATAACACCCTGTTTGTCGCAACCGCGAACAGTTTGGGGGGGTAGCGCTGCCTGACCCTATGGTGCGATCCTTGAGAAAGTACCGTGTGTGTTTGCTACTGGTGCCAGTATTATTGATCGCGCTATTCTGCCTGCGCGAAGCGTACGTCGGTTTGGTGTCCCCAACCTTCCATGCGATTTATTACGAGGCACTCTTGGGCGATGATGAGCGCTCAGTGTCAATCCTCGTCGAAGCCCTCGCCGACAGGCGCGAAGTGGTAAGATCCGTGGTCGTAAGCCAGTTGGCAAAAAGGGATTGTCTCGACCAGTTGATGGAGCGTGGGCTGAGCAATTCGAACGCCGCCACCAGAGAAGGGGCCGCATCTGTTTTGGTTCTGATGTCGCCCTGGGTCGTTGTTCCAAAAGACAAGGAACAAGAGTTACGAACGGAGTTGCGCCGAAATATGCAAGATGCCGACCCGTTGGTGAGAGTGCAGTCCGCGCGGGCGTGCTGGGCGATATTCCGCGACAAGAGCGTGCTTGACGTCTATATCGACACTTTTGGCCAACTTGATCTCACTGGCGCCAAGGACCGCAGGACATGCTACCAGCTGTTCAACGGCATCTGGGAGATGCGATCGGATGGCAGGCCGGCCACCGATTTTCTTCAGGAGCAGACGAAAAGCGGTGATAGAGTGGTTCAGTCATGGGCTCAATCCGCTCTGAAAGGAATCGAAGACCCGAAGGTCGAGTTCTTCGGTGACTAACTGCGGACGCAGTTCAACCGTTTCCGCCTGCCGATGTCCCGCCTTGTTCGCATTCCCTATCCCGAGGAGTAGCGTCATGTCGTTGCCAGGATCGATTTCCCGAGTCGTCGTGCTGGGAGTGCTCGCGCTGGGGTTCGCCTACGAATCGGGTGCGGGGCCGCAGTCAGACGACAAGGGGGACACGAAGCCGGCGCCGCGCCGGCCATGGGATTCGGCGCGCGACATGCCACGCCCGGTTGCCTCGGACCCGGCGGTGAAGCTCGACTATCCGATCGTGTACGTGCGCGTGCCGCGGCCCTATCCGAAGCCCTATGCGGGGATCAATCATCTCAACCAAGCGGGATTGCACCAGACCAATGCGCCGGGCGCCGAGCTGCGCATTCTTCACCCGGATGGGCGCGACGAATCGCTGGTGCCGGTGGAACCGCAGGAATCGATCACCGATCCGGTGGTGTCGTTCGATGCGCAATGGGTTTACTTTGCGAAGTTCCACAACATGAACACCGGTCCGTCGGCAAGCATGACTCATTTGCAGAGCACGAAGGGATCCGACATCTACAAGGTGCACGTTGCGAGCAAGAAGGTCGTGCAGCTCACGAAGCAGGAGCGCACTCCGAGCGCGGCGGCACTAGCCGTTGGGAAGGAATCGCATCCGCGCGGCGTGCACAACCTGGCGCCATGCCCCGTCGCCGGCGGCCGCATCGTCTTTGTCAGCGATCGCAACGGCATCCGCGGCGTGCGCGAGCAGACGCAGCCCGCGTTGCAGCTCTTTGCCATGGACGACGACGGCACAAACATCGACTTCATCGGTCCGCTCAACTTCGGCACCGCGCTGCACCCGGTCGCGCTGCGCGATGGCCGCGTCATGTTCAGCTCGCTCGAAACGCAAGGTTTGCGCAGCGACGAACGCTGGGGCATCTGGGCGATTCACCCGGATGGCACGAACTGGGGCCCGCTGACAAGCGCCCTCGGCTCGCCCCCGGGCCAGGCAGTCCATTTCCAGACGCAACTTTCCGACGAGAGCATTGTCGTTGAGACGTACTATCAGACCGGCTCGACCGATGGCTTCGGCAGCTACTACAAATTCCCGATGCGCCTACCACCCGGTCAGCCGAGCTTCGCCCCTGCCGCAAAGCGATTCACGCCGCATGGCATGGTCAATCTGACGCTGTTCGCCAGCCATCAGGACGTGCGGCCCAATCAGAAGACCAATCCCTTCGATAGCAACCCCTTCTTCGGCAACGTCACGCATCCGTCGGCCGCGCCCGACAATCATCTGCTGACGACGTGGGCGATGCCGTTCGACGCCCAGGACCAGAGCGTGCCGGTGTACGACGCAGGCATCTATTTGATCAAATCGGGCCGACCGATCAATCATCCGTCGAAGATGCTGCTCGTCAAGAATGATCCGAAGTACCAGGAGTTGTGGCCGCGCGCCCTCGTGCCGTATCAGCGCATCTATGGCGTCGAGGCGCCGCCGAAATTGACGCATCGCAACGATGGCAAGACGTCTCCGCACCTGCCCGCGGGGACGCCGTTCGGGCTCGTCGGCAGTACGAGCCTGTACAAGCGCGAAAGCTATCCGAATGGCGTCGTGCCGCCGGGCGCCGTCACCGGGCGCTCGGCGAGGCCGGAAGATCGCAAGCAACTCTGGCGCGAGCTGGCCGTGTCACGCTTCGGCTACCCGGGCAACTGGGGTGAACAGGGCGCCGATGCCGGCCTCTATTCGAGCAGCGACATCTGGGGCATCCGCATCTTGATTCTCGAGCCGGTCAGCGACGCAATCTCGAAAAAGCGCGGCCATTTCGCCCTGGGCAGCGACGCCGAGGAACGCATTCGCATTCTGGGCGAGTTTCCTGTACGACATTTTCTCCCCTCTCCTTCTGGGAGAGGGGCGGGGGGTGAGGGCAGCAAGCAGCCGCTCGATCCGGACGGCAATCCGGATACCAGCTTCCTCGCCAAGGTGCCGGCCGATGTCGCATGGACGTTCCAGACGCTCGACAACAACGGCATGGTCGTCAACATGGCCCAGACCTGGCACCAGGTCCGCCCAGGCGAGGTGCGCAACAACTGCGGCGGCTGCCACGCCCACAGCCAGCAGCCGACGCCGTTCGAGAAGACCGCCGCGGCAAAGCCCGATTACAAGATCTGGGACTTGACCGTGAATCAGCCGCTGTTCACGACCAAGGCCAGGGATCGCAGCGGCACGAAGTGGGACGCTGCCGATCGCACCGGCATCACCTTCACGAGAGGCGTGACCGATGTCGAGTTCCATCGCGATATTAAGCCGATCCTGGGGCGAAGCTGCGTTGCCTGCCACTCGGTCAAGCACGCGAAGCCCGCGGGACGGCTCGCGCTCGATGACGATAGCCCGATCAAGAAGCGAGGCCTCGTGCCGTGGGCCGAGAACGTGCAAGTGCCACAGGGATTGCCGCAGAGCTATGCCCGATTGGTGCAATACACCTGGGCGTTTCAAGCGCGGCGCAGCCCGCTCATGTGGATGATCCACGGCAAGCGCCTCGACGGCTTCGACAACAACGATGTCCCAAGTCCGCCGCTCGATCTGCTTGACGAGAAGAACGTGCTCGACTGGTGCCATCATGGCAAACGCCGTATGTACGATGTCGACTACAACGGCCACACGATGCCGCCTGCCGACGCAGTCGCCGGCAAGGCGAAGGGCCCCGACGGCCAGCTCGTCAAGGTCGCGCCGCTCTCCGATGACGACAAACTGACGCTCGCACGCTGGATCGATATCGGCTGCCCCATCGACCGCGACGCCAAGATCGGCTGGCTGCTTGACGAGGGCCGCCCCACGTTGACGCTCACCGCTCATCCGGACTGCATCCTGATCGGTATGCACGATTACGGCACCGGCATTGATGCGACCTCGTTCAAGGTCACGGCGGACGTCGCCATCAATGGCGTCAAGGCGGGGGACAATCTCGCGTCTGCCTTCAAATCGATCGCTCCTGGCATCATGGAAATGCGCCCCGCGGCATTGCCGAAAGCGGTGCTCCACGTCGAAGTGCGCGATCGTCAGGGCAACATCTCACGCCTGGAGCGAAGCATCACCGCGCCGGCCAAGGGGCATTGATCCTCGCGCGTGCAATCGCCAGAAGGCAATCAAGTGCCGTTCAACGGCGAAAGAACACCTGTTTCAAAATCAGGCGAATGCTAATGGCAGCTTGGGCAAGTCAAGTGACAAAAGTGGCCGCGGCGCGGCCACGCTACGTGTTCAGGAGGTTCGGATCGCGGACATTTTGCTCGGCGGTCGCGCGGCTGATTTTGCCTGACCGCAGCAATTGCCGGACTGATTCGTCCATGCTCATCATGCCGTCGCCTCGGCTGGTCATCAGGTAATTGTCGATGCTCTCGAGCTTGCCGGTGCGGATGGCGCTGGCGATCGGATAGGTGTTTACCAGGACTTCCAGAGCAAGGTGCCGCTTGGTTCCCCCTTGCAAGGCCGGCAGCAGGCGCTGGCTCACGATGGCCCGCAGGCTCAATGCCAGTTGCACACGGATGTCCTTCTGTACATCCTGAGGAAACAGGTCGGCGTAACGACTGATGGCCCCCTTGGCGTCGCGCGTGTGCAGACTGGTGAACACCAGGTGCCCCGTTTCCGCCGCGCTGAGGGCCATCTGGGCCGTCTCGCGATCGCGGATTTCGCCGACTAGAATGACATCCGGATCCTGGCGCAGGCCATGCTTGAGGCCGTCGGCAAACGTCAGCACGTCCTTGCCCACCTCGCGCTGCGTCACCACCGAGTTTGCGGCACGGGGAAACTTGTATTCCACCGGCTCCTCCACCGTGATAATACGGTAGCCACCGGCCTTGTTCACCAGGTTGACGAGCATGGCCAGTGTCGTCGTTTTGCCGGAACCCGTGGATCCGGTCACGATTACCAGGCCGTCGCGCTGAAAAGCCAGTTGCTGCGCCAGCAGTGGCGGAAACTCGGCCCATGACAAATCCGGAATGCTGGACGGCACCACTCGCAGGCAGGCTCCCAGCCGTCCACCCGCATGAAAAATATTGGCGCGAATCCGCTGGATGCGGCCATTTACAATGAGGGAAAAGGAAAAATCGACGCTCTTGTGGGTTTGCAATCGAGCTTGGGTTTCGGGTGGACACAAAGCCAGCAGCAGCGACTCCGCCTCGTCACCACGCAACGGGACCTCGGGCAATTCTTTGAGTTCGCCGTGCAAACGCAACACCGGAGGATAACCGACGATGAGATGCAGATCCGAGGCGCCGGCTTCGATGGCGCGCCCTAGCAATTCGCGGATTTCATCCGGAATCGGTAGTGCATTGGGATCCATCAGTTTCTCCCGGCGAACTTGCCTGGCGTCCCTTGGAAATCCCTCCCTGTCAACAGGGAAGGTATTTCCAGCAGGTAACAATATCGTTGTATCGCCAAGTCCAGGAGAATTCCCGGTCCAGTGTTTGCGTGTCTGGTAGTCTGGTAGCGAAGAGTCCTGGACGGTGTTACTCTACCGCACACAAGATGAAGCCAAGGTGAACACCCATAGACTCTTCCCAGCGCGTCACGGCGTCCGTAGCTGATAACAAGCCGCTTCCTGGCCATTGCGAACGTACAGCCGGCCGTGCGCGACGACGGGATGATTCCACGTCTTTCCCTCGATCGCCTTGAAGCGTGTCAGCTCTTTGTGCTCCTGCGGATTCGCCTCGAGCATCGCAACTTCCCCTTGTTCGGCCATGAGTAGCAGCAGGTCCTGGTCTGCGAGCAAGAGTGCCTGGCCGGTGCCATAGCCGCGCTCTTTCCACTTCAATTTGCCTTTGTCGAGATCGACGCAGGCGAACAATTCACCGGTGAAGCCATACATGTGATCGCGGTGAGTGACGAAGTCGTTGAAGTAAGGGCTGATGGCGCGGGATTGCCAGACCTTCTCGGCGTCCCACTTGTCGCCATCATGGGCGACATGCAGCCGGTGCGTTCCACTGTTGAACGGGGAACCGAGCAGGAAGTCGGCGTTCCCCACGGCCCCGGGCTGGACGCAACGGGCGGCGCCGCTGAGCTTCCACTCGTAGTTCCAGAGCACGGCGCCGGTTTTGGGCTGCAACGCAAACAAGCCGTCGCCAGTCATCATGAGCGCCTGTTCGACACCATCGATCTTGGCGCCTTGCAGCGAGCTGTAGCTGAATTCGCCATCGCCGGCGTGCCAGGCAATCTTGCCGGTATCGGCGTGATAGGCCATGACGCATTTGTCCTTGGCGCCGGTGAAGACCAACACCATTCCTTGCATGACCAGCGGTGAAGCGGCGAAGCCCCACTGCGGCAGCTTGGCTTCGGAGTCGGCGAGAATGTCCCGCGACCAGAGTTCCTTGCCGCTCGCAGCATCGAGACAGCACAGCTTACCGGCCGCCCCCATCGCGTAGATCTTCCCGTCGTGAAAGGTCGGCGTCGCACGTGGTCCAACGCCGGCGACGGCTTCCCAGAATCGGGCGGGATACTCGTGAGACCAGAGGATCTTTCCAGTGTCCGCGTCATAACAGACGACCGCCTCGTTCTTGTCCCATTGTTCTTGCGTGAAGAGATGCTTGCCGATGACCGCGAACGATCCCCAGCCGGGACCGACCTTGTGCCGCCAAACAAGTTTCGGCGGGTTCTGGCCCCAGTCGGTCGCGATCTTGACGCCGGTCAAACGGCTATCGCGGTTCAGCCCGCGAAAACAGGGCCAATCGCCCGGCTGCAGAGCCAACGGCTTCGCATTCATTTCGACGGGCTTCGAGGTCTTCGACTTGGCAAGATCCGCGAGGAAATTGTCCTCGGCGCTCGGCGTCCAGCGCCAGTTGTTCCACATGGCCGCCTGGAAGGCGCCAGTGACGCCGTCAAAGCGGACGAGCGTGAAATACCCGCACACCATCATCAAGCCGAGCAGCAACCCGCCCCGGCGGATCTGCCAGCTCGTGGAATACGAAGGAACCAGCCAAACCAGCGGATATGACACGACGAGCCAGAGAATCCCAAACGCCTCCGCCAGCGGAAGCGTGTAAAAGACAAGCGGCATTCCCTTGATGGATTGATCCGCAAGGAGCAACATCAGTCCAACCATCAGAATGCACGCCGCCGGGACGCCCAGGCGATCCGTCCAGCTCAGTCGGCTGAAGAAGAGCCACCACCCGAGGAGGGCGAGCGTGCCGACCATCGGTCCGATCAGCAACGACATGAACCCCAATGGTTCGCCGTCAAAGAACAACTGAAGCGTTCCGACGATCGCCCATTGGACTGCGAAAATGGCGACGCCAGGCCACAGCCGCAGCCGTCGCTGCAGGCTCGGCGGAGACGCCATCGCTTCCGGCTCCGCCTGGCGCGCCGGCATCGGCTCGTCGGTAAATTGCGTGGTAGATTGCTTCAAGGGCTGATCGGAAAACTGCGATTGAATGTCGCTCATCGGTTGCTCCTGAATTCTTTCGCGACGCGGAAGCTATTGCAAGACTTGAATGACCTGGATTGACATGGATGGCCAGGTTCTTAATAATTGAGCATAGACTCGCATAGAAACTTATATGAGCAGACCCTCGCATAAGTCAAGCCCCAAAAAAACACGGGCCATCCACTTGCCCCAGCGATCCAACGGCAGATTGCGCGTCGCCGCCATCTTGCGGGCGGCGGCCGACGTCGTCGCCGAGAAAGGATACGAGGCGGCAACGATGGCGGAAATCGCGGAACGCTCCAGCACCAAGATCGGCTCGCTCTACCGCTTCTTCCCCAACAAGGAAAGTCTTGCCGAGATGATGATCGCCAGCGCCCGCGAAAACCTGGACATGGAATTCGACCGCTTTGACGCGGCCGTGCGGGGTTTATCGATCGAGGCGCTGGTTGACCATCTCCAGTCTCTGCTCTTTCAGCGACTCCTCACCCCCGCGCTGAAGAAGCTTCTCGATGCCAGCAAGGATGGATCGATAAAATGCGATGAATTCCGCGATGCCGTTCTGGGGCGCGTCACCAAAACACTGATGATCTACCGCCCAAAGCTGCGGAAAGAATCGGCGGGAGACATCGCCCTGGTCATCCTGCTCAACATGAAGGCAGCCGCAACGCACCAGGAATTCTTCGAGTCCGCGCCCAGCATCCTGGCCGAGTTTCGCGACATGACACGACTCTATTTGCAAAACAGGCTAGGATGATTCCACCTTGTACTCAAAAACCTTTGGCATATGGTTTGGCAAATTGGCGATCTGGTCGGCGATGTGAAGTTCGTACTACCGGACGGCGCCACGACCGCGCTCACGGCATACACCGGTAAACCCCTGCTTCTGATCTTCTTCCGGCACCTGCTTTGAATCTCCTGCCGGGCGCACCTGGTCGAGGTGCAAAAACGCTATGACGAGATTCGGGGCGTTGGCGCCGATGTCCTCGTCGTCACTCAGGCAGGCGTCGAGTTGCTGGCGGCCTTTGTTCGCGAGGAGCCGCTGCCGTTTCCGATTGTCGCAGACCCCGCACGTGTCGCGTATCGTGCCTTCGGCCTGGAGCGAACAACGTGGTCTACGTTCTTGCGCTTCGGCGTGATCCTTCGTTATCTGCAACTGATGTTGGGCGGCTGGTTGCCCCGGCGGCCGCATAAAGAAGAGGACATTCTGCAACTCGGAGGCGACTTCGTTCTCGACGCAGCGGGACGCCTGTTTTATGCCCACCGCAGCGCGGAACCCACGAATCGCCCGGGTATCGAGAACCTGTTGCAGGTACTCCGACAAGCGGCGGGTGTTCTCCCGAATCCATGAAGATGCAGTTCGTGGGCATGATCCTGATCTGGGATTCCTGTCCCACAGAGCTGTCGACGGGACGCTGAAGCAGTTCACTGGCCTTTCTGTAAGCCGGCTCATGTCACGATCTCGATCTGGGGCGGATCGTTTACATCGATGTACGGGCCCTTCTCTCTACGTATTGTTTCGCTTCAGTCGAATCTGGACGATCGCTTCGTTCGGGTCAGCATGACCTGAACGGAGGTTTGTCTCCTTAGGCTCTGCTTCGGGCGGCAGCCGGGCCAGGGTCTTGCTGACGTCGCCACGCGGCGCCCTTCCTCGAACAGGGCCGTCATGACCTCGCGCTTGATTTCCAAGGGACGTGGCGAAGACGGGTAGGCGGGATCGAAAGGAAATGAAAGTCCTTTCCGGCAAAAATGCAAAGCGTGTAGCGCCTGAAGATCGCCCCGCGTTTGTGCATGCAGCGTCGCAACGTTTTTACCGCCTGAGTCAGTGCCCGTGCGGTCGCATCTTTGTCGTGAACCGCTTGCCTTTATGGCAAATCGGGAGCGCTCCTCGGCGCACCGAACCTGCCAAATTGGCAGCAAATCGCTCACGGGAGAAAGGTATGGTTGTCATCATATTTGCTTGCAAACAAATGACTTGCCGCCTTTCCATGGTGCTGGCACGCTGCTTGCTAACGTCGATTTTTTGAGCAGGCAAATCGATCCACCTTTGAACGGGCAAGTGGATCGGCCTGTTCGTAGTGTATGTCACTTTCTTTCATCGTTGCCCGTGAACCTTGGAAGGAGGTCTCCTATGCTGTCTCCGCTTCAGACGAATGGCTTGGTCCAGGTTGCCGAGCCGGTCAATCGCCTGTCCGCCATGTTCGATCGCTTTTTCAACGAAGACATTTTCCAACCCGTTGCGTCGCCGCAGGCTGGTGTCGCGGTCCCATTGGCGATGTGGGAAGATGAGGACAACTATTATGTCGAGATCGATGCTCCGGGCATGACTGAGAAGGACATTGACATCTCGGTCCAGCACGGCGATCTCATCGTCAGCGGCGAGCGCCGCTGCGAGCGGACAGGACCTGGCTACGACACCCGTTCCTATGGCCGGTTCCAGCAACGCATCAGTCTGCCGACGGCGGCCAAGACCGACAAGGTCGATGCCAAACTCGCCCACGGCGTTCTTTCGTTGACCTTTCCCAAAGGCGACGAAGCCAAGCCACGCAAGATCGCTCTTCGTAGCGAGTAACTTGCGTTGCCGGACCGCCGCGGTTGCCGCGCTTGGCGCCGGCCTGTGTTAGCAGAAATCGCCTGGTGACGAACTCGTCGCCAGGCCCGTTTCGTCGGCCTTCGATCATCGGTCGAGGGCCGATCCGAATCGGCGACAATTCTAGGAACTTCCAAATCCCGTCGCCGGCTCGATTAACACCACAGGATTTACTCCGATCACCGTCCGCGCGAACGGTCGTGGTCGGCATTCTTGGAGGTTCTTCAATGCCTGCTCGCATGATCGCTGTGCTTCTTGGGATTGGATCGATTCTCCCGCTCGTTGCCGGAATCGCGAATGCGGAATCACCTTCATGGGTGATTCTTACCGATCGGCAAGAAATTCCACGGCCCTCGTTCCGCTCGAACGCAACACCACTCCCTTGGCGTGACAGCTTTCTCGATCGTGAGATTAACCAAGAGATTGATAAGGACTCTGAATTCCTTCCGTTCTATGACGATCCCCAATGGCAAGCGCCAAACACCTGGTGCTCGGCCACAGGGACGGTTGTTTGATTTGGACCGTCTTTAACTCATCGAGCCGAAGACGCGGAACGACGCGTAAAAGGGGGCGAACATGGTTCTTTCGCTGCGAATTGCTGTTGCCGACGATCATCCCGACATGCGCGAATACTACCAGGAAGTGTTACCACGCCTTGGTCATCGCGTCGTCGTTGCCGCATCCAATGGCTGTGAGCTGGTCGAACAATGCCAAACCGCCGAGCCTGATTTGATAATCTCCGACATCAACATGCCCGAGATGGACGGTGTTACGGCTGTTGCAACATTGTGCCGGGAACGCCGGATCCCGGTGATTTTCGTGTCTGCCAATCAACACTGGGATTTAAGTGTGTGCGCCGAACTTGGCGTCGTGTTGGGCCGTGTCGACAAACCGATCAAGCTCTCGGAGCTTCAACTGATGATTGCAAGGGCCTTGTCTTACGTTGAGCCCGAAGGCAAAGCGGTTTAGAAACGCCTCGGCTCGGCCTGGCCGCGATACTTGCGTTTCCCTCCAGCGGTCTTCATGGGGGACATCATGAATTCACAATCGCCTGTGGGCGACACGACCAAACCTGCCATTACCAATCATCCCGAAACTGCCCGTCGCCCAGTTTCCCAGTTTGTCGTCGGCATCGGCGCCTCCGCTGGCGGCCTGGAAGCGATCGAGAAGTTCTTCGATCACGTCCCTGAAGACTCCGGCTTGACGTTTGTGATCGTCCAGCACCTTTCCCCCGATTTCAGAAGCCTGATGGACGAACTGTTGGCTCGCCACACCAAGCTCGCCATCCACCGTGTCGAAGACGGCATGGCGATTCAGCCCAACGCCATCTACTTAATCCCGCGCAAAAAGAATATGGTCCTGTCGTTCGGCAAGCTGATACTGACAGACCAAGATCAGAAGCCCGGACCGAACCTGCCGATCGATATATTTTTCCAGTCGCTGGCTCAGGACATGGGGGACCGCGCTGTCGGCGTGGTCCTTTCCGGCACCGGTAGCGACGGGTCTCGCGGCCTCAAAGAGATTCACGAAGCGGGCGGACTTGTCATCGTGCAAGACCCGGAAACCGCGGGCTTTGACGGTATGCCTAAGGCTGCTCTCGCGACAGGGGTTGCTGATTGCGTATTACCGCCCGATGTGATGCCCGACAAGATTCTGCAATATGTTCAGCATCCGGTGCGAGCCGAGATTCGCAAGGCGTGCATCGATGTGCAGTCGGGCGACGGACTATCCGCCGTCTTTTCTCTGTTGCGGCGTCATTTCGGCGTCGACTTTTCTCTTTACAAACCTAGCACCCTTGGCCGGCGCCTGGAACGACGTATGACGTTGCAAAACACGGGCTCTCTCGCGGATTACATGGCCATGCTGGAGGCCGACTCTGATGAACTCGATCATCTTTACCGCGACCTGCTGGTCGAAGTGACGCAGTTCTTCCGCGACAAAAATGCGTTCGATATCATCAAGAACGAGGTAATTCCAAAGCTGTTCGAGCAAGCGTCACCAGACGATGGAATACGCATCTGGGTGCCTGGCTGCGCGACGGGAGAGGAGGCATATTCCCTGGCCATGTTGTTCCACGAATTCGCCCAGGAGCACAAGCGGAACATCGACGTCAAGATTTTTGCGACCGATGTGCATCGCACGTCGCTCGAAGCCGCCGGTGCCGGCGTTTACCGTGAGGCGAGCGTGCTTGATATTCCGCGGAATTACCTTGAACGCTACTTCGTGCAAAAGCGCGGCCAGTACGTCGTCAATCAGGACCTGCGCAAAATGGTGATCTTCGCTCCGCACAATCTCACCAAGGATCCGCCATTTACCAAGCTTGACCTCATCACCTGCCGCAACGTGCTGATCTACTTGAATCCGGCGACGCAACGGAAGGTGCTAACTTTGTTTCATTTTGGCCTGCGCACCGGTGGCGCTCTGTTCCTGGGGCCTAGCGAATCGGTCTCGGACCTGGAGGAAGAGTTCGATGTTGTCGACCGCCATTGGAAGGTCTTCCGCAAACGGCGAGACATCCGTCTGCATCCGGGCACCGGCCTGGCCACCATGCCGCTTTCCGAAACAGTGATGCTGTTGCGCAATCCGCTCGCCAATCCAGGAAAAAGTGATTCTCAACTTTCCGATATTTACGAACACCTGATGGGTCGCTACGTCCCACCCAGTTTGCTTCTGAACGAACATCACGAGTTAGTCCATGCCTTTGGCAACGCTCGCAGGTATCTCCAGGTGCCGGAGGGCAAGGCCACGACCGATGTCCTGAAAATGCTGGACAGTTCGCTGCGCATCGCCGTTAGTTCGGCGCTGCATCAGGCGGCGAAGGCCGACAAGCCCATTGTTTATTCCGGCGTGCGTTTCACGATCGACGGGCAGGACCGACTGATGAAGGTCACCGCGGTCTCTCTGCCCAACAAGCGGACAAAGAGCAACTTCTACCAGATTTGCCTCGAACCCGAGGAAGCGCTGCCCCCCGCGGCGCCGGCCCAGGCGTTCGATATTCAGGGCGAGTCTGCGGAACGGATCGCGAGCCTGGAACGCGAATTGATGTATACGAAGGAGCATCTGCAATCGACCGTCGAGGAGCTTGAGACCAGTAACGAGGAATTGCAATCCACGAACGAGGAACTGGTCGCTTCCAACGAAGAGTTGCAATCGACCAACGAAGAATTGCACTCCGTCAATGAGGAACTTTACACCGTCAACGCCGAACACCAGCGCAAGATCGAGGAGTTGACCCAGCTCACCAGCGACATGGACAACCTGCTGGCGAGCACCGAAATCGGCACGCTCTTTCTCGATCTCGACATGAACATCCGCAAGTTCACGCCGGCGGCGGGTCGGCTGTTCAATCTTCTGCCCCACGATGTCGGAAGGCCGTTCAAGCACATCTCGAACAACTTGCAGATGGAGGTTGCCACGCTGGTTGGTTTGATCGACCGCATGCAGGCGGACGGCAAAGCCGTCGAGCAGGAAGTCGAATCGCCGCAAAAGCAGTCGTTCTTGATGCGGATCCTTCCGTATCAAGCCCAGAACGGACAAGTTGTCGGGACCGTCTTGACCTTCATCGACATCACGGCGGTGAAACAAGCAAAACAGGAGCTTGGCGTCAGTCAAAGCCGGCTCGACGCCGTGCTCGACAATTCGACGGCAATTATCTTCGTCAAGGATCTTAACGATCGGTACACCGTGGTCAATCGCCGCTTCGCCGTGCTGATGCACGGCCAATCGCAAACCATCGTCGGCAAGACCGATTTTGAAATCTTCCCAGTGCCTCTGGCCCGAAGCCGGTACGAATACGATCATCGTGTGCGTGACACACAGGCAGTCGTTGAAACCGAAGAGGTCTTCGAACTGCCCGACGGGCCTCACACTTACCTGACCATTCGCTTTCCGCTCAAGGATGGCCAAAATCGTGTCTACGCGGTTGCCGGCATTTCGACCGATATCACGGACCGCAAGCGTGCCGAGGATGAGGCACACGAGGCATTGAGCCGGCGTGACCAGTTTCTGGCGATGCTCTCCCACGAGTTGCGAAACCCCTTGGGCGCGATCCTGAACGCGACGCAAGTTCTGGAGCGCGACGGATCCGACGACGCCTTGAAAAACGAAGCTCGTGAGGTGATTCAGCGGCAAGTCGGTCAAATGTCGCGTCTACTGGACGATTTGCTCGATGTGACCCGCATCGCCCAGAATCGCATCCGCTTGCAAAAGGTGGTGCTCGACCTGCGTGAACCCATTACCGAGGCAATTGCCACCGTGAAGCCGGTGTATGAAACGGCGCGGGTAACGCTGGATCTGGACAACTTTCGGGACGCACTGCCCGTTCTCGGCGATACCGCTCGGTTGCAACAGATGTTCGTCAATTTGCTGATGAACGCGGCAAAATATACGCCGTCTGGCGGCAACGTGCGCTTGTCAGTGGAAAAGACGGATGAGCAGATCGTCATTCGCGTGAAGGATTCCGGGGTCGGCATTCGTGCAGAGATGTTGGAAAGAGTTTTCGATCTGTTCGTTCAGGCCAATGAAACACTTGACCGCGCGGAGGGGGGCATGGGCGTCGGGCTGACCTTGGTCCGGACCATTGCGGAAATGCACGGCGGCACCGTGAAGGCGTTCAGCGATGGCCAGAACAAGGGAAGCGAGTTTGTTGTCCGCTTGCCGCTTTCAACGGAAAAGCCGACCATGGGAATGTCATCGCCTCCTCGTGATTCCAAGTTAGCGACGGTCGTGATCGTGGAGGACAATGCCGACAGCCGCCGCATGCTCGAAGCCATGCTCAAGTTGGACGGCTACACGGTGCATACCGCGTCTGACGGCAACGAAGGACTCGATGCGATCCTGAAGCTGCGCCCGCAATTTGCGATCATCGATATCGGCTTACCCGGAATGGACGGCTACCAGGTCGCGAAACGAACGCGCGCGTTGTTGGCGAAAGACGAAGTTCTCCTGATCGCATTGACTGGATATGGCCGGCCAGAAGATCGTCGGGCCGTTTTGGAAGCAGGCTTCGATGACCACCTCGTCAAACCGCTCAAACCAAACGAGCTATCGCGGGTGCTTGGGAATGTAACAGAAAAATGACGGCCGCGAGTCACCGACGCTCCAAAGTCCTTGCACGGGGTGGGCAGTGAGAAGAGTGGGTGGGAACCGGGAATTCTCCGGATTTCCCACCCGGACGCCACTTGGGAAAGAGCCTTGCGAAACGGGTCCGATCCATGGACTGCCGATGCTTCATCGGTTCGCATCTTCCGACAAAGTGGCGAGGCTTCGGCAATCTCTCAAGTCCAACTTAGTTCAGCGACAGATGCAATTCGTCAACAAGGTTCTTTGGGTTAACGGGCTTCGTAAACCAGCGGTCGATGCCTTGGGAGCCGGGGTCGATGCTGCATTCCGAAGGATCGGCTCCGCTAACCGCGAACACCTTCAGCCCCTCGTAGGCCGCATTTCGTCGGATCGCAGCGACGGTCGTGGGCCCATCACAACGCGGCATTCGCATGTCGATCAGAATCACATCGGGACGATCGTGCGATTGAAGGTAGTCAAGGGCATCCTGGCCATCGCAGGCGGTCTCCACTTTGACGCCATGCAGACGCAAAAACTCCGCCAGGAGCGCGCTCTCGTTGCCGTTGTCTTCGACGAGGAGCGCGCGAATCTCACGCTTGGGGCTCCCGCCCGTCGCCGCCAGTTCTTGCTCCAGTGCCGAGAAGTCGCGCAAGGCGCTGTCGAGCGTTTTCCCGGCATCCTTGTCCAGGCCCGCTTGCAATTGCCGCTGAGCGAGATGGACGGCCAGGCACGCCGTGTGCAAGCGATTGCGGAGCCGATGGCGCTCGGAAACGTACTGCGTCGATTTGGCAATTTCTTCGCGAACGATCGGCACCGACGGAGGCGCATCAATGCCAAGGCGAACAACATTTCCCTTGACGCTGCACACCTCCACGGTGACGCCCAGGGTGGGGAAAAAGATCTTCTCTTTGGGCTTTCGCGACAGGACCAACATTGGAGTCTCCTTTCCAAGCCGCGCCTCGCCTCCGCGCGCAGAAACTGCACGGCCTCAGCCTTGAAATTGTCAATCGATAGAAACGATTAGCGACGAAGAGTTGGAAGAAGAATCCACACCTCCGTGCGCAGATCTTTGTGGAGACATCCATGTCGCGTTACAGAGGGAATCCTTCCCAAAAGAGATGAAATTGTACAACAACCGACGTTTTCGGTCAAGGTTTTTTCTTGAGACCGTGGAGCCTTGTTGTGTGGCCCATGATGTAGATCGTCGCTTATTTGAGGTCTATTCTGGCCTCCTACCGCCCTTGTCAATCGAGGGTAACCTACTGTGCAACAATCGATAAAATGGCTTGAAAGGCCAGCATTCCCGAACTGAGCGACTCGGCATGGATAATCAAACCATCGTGGAAGCGCCGCCGCAACTCTACGCGCTGCCCGGCTTTCATGAGCCGTTCGCTGCCATGAGCCACCTGATCGGGGCGTTTGTCTTCTTCATCCTCGGCTGCGTCTTGCTTATGCGCGGCCGGCATAATCGAAACGGGCTTATCTGTCTCAGCATCTACGCCGTGTCCGTAGTGACGCTGTTGGCCTTGAGCGGCGTGTATCACATGCTGATACGCGGCGGCACCCCGAATCTCGTCCTGGGCCGGCTCGATCACGGCGCCATCTTCGTTTTCATCGCCGGCAGTTTCACCCCTGCCCACGGCATCCTATTACGCGGCTGGCAACGATGGGCCCCCCTCTTCCTGATCTGGACCATTGCCGTCACCGGCATCACGCTCAAGACGATCTTCTTCGACGAGATGCCTCATTGGCTCGGGCTAACCCTGTACCTCGCGATGGGCTGGCTCGGCCTCTTCAGCGGCATCATGCTGGCCCGCCGCTACGGTTTCAACTTTATCAAGCCGCTCCTGATCGGCGGCATCGCCTACTCGATTGGCGCCGTCATTGACGTGCTGCCATGGTTCATCGTGGTGCCCGGTGTGGTCCATCCGCACGAGTTGTTCCACGTCGCCGTGTTGATGGGGGCGTTCTGGCACTGGCTGTTCATCTGCCAATTCGCCGGGGGTGGGCCGTCCGAGTCACGAACGAGAGCAACTGGGTCTGCGCGGTCTGATTGTGTCGGATCGGAAGGGCAGCAAAAGACGGCAAGTGGAACATTGACCGCGCCGAGGTAGCCGCCATTCGGAATGTCCCATGTAAACTGGTTGAGCAAACTCCCCTGGCTGGCCAATGAAGCGGATCACGATCTGCACGTCATTCGCTACGACAATTTGAGTCTTCCCCTCGGAATGCCCTTTATTGGACTGACACGGCCGCGATTCGTGGAAACCAAAGATTTCTACCTTTCGCACCGCACCTACGCCGCCAAGAGCTGCCGCGCCGGCGAGCGATTCGGCGTTTCCTGAACGATGCTCAGCACGTGGCCCGCTCCCATGGAATGACCGACGACGTGAACGCGCCTTGGGCCGATCGGATATCGTTTCCGCAATTGTTCGAGGATTGCCGCAGCATTGGACGCGGCGCTAACGCCGAATAATCGGTTTGCACGGGTGGCGACCATGATCCAGTCGCGCTCTTTGCAAACCTTTGCGGTGACTCAGCCCAGCGCGTTTCGGCCGGTGCGGCATCCTGCGAGACGAGCACATGTCGGGCACGGTCAAGCGCTTCCCCAGCCCTGCCGAAGCGGAACAAGAAAAAGGAACGTACCGCTTGATTGAGATGAGGGACCGCCCGCTTCCGTACGTCGACGTCGCTACACTTGTCCCACGCTTTTTCGAATGGAATAAGCCGTCGACCCCATTCGCATCGATCCGCGTGTCCGGAAGCGAAAGCTGGCAGCGTCAACATCACCAGCAAAGCGACAAATCGCGTCATCGGCCAAACTCCGGGCATGCTTCGACTTCGTTGGAACGCAATCACGGTTGTTGCCAACGGTAAACGGCCATGGCGTTTAACTCACGAATGAACAATTCGTTGCCACAAACCGCCAGATGGGCCCATGTGTTCTGGCCGACCTTTAGTCGATTGATGATCTGCAATTCCTTGGGATTAGCCTGAATCAGCAGCAGTTCGCCGTTCTGATCCAGGGCGAGAATGCGTTTCCCCTGCGCCACCATGCTCCAATACTGTCCGAAGGGCGCGTCGCTCGTCCAAGTCCGATTGCCGGAGTTGAGGTCGATGCAAGTGAAACGCTGATTCTGCAGATGCAAATACGCATGGCCGTCAATGATGACGGGTGATGACATGTAGGCCTGGGTCTTGCTAGTCCAGGATTCAGCAACGCTGAAGCGGTCCTTGTCGAGCGACACTTTGTAAAGCCAGGCCTTGTTTCCGTAACTGCTGGTGAAAATCTCCTCACCGACCATTGTTGGCGTGAGGATGTTCATGCCACGGAAAGACGGGACGACCTGCGACCAGAGGACATCGCCGGTGTCGAGATCCACCCCCGCCAGTTTCTCCCGGCCCTGCACAATGAGTTGACGTTTGCCGGCGATGCTCGCGATGATCGGCGACGAGAACGCTGAGCCGTACATGCCGCCTTTGTCTTTGAGAGCCCGCCAGATGATCTTGCCTGATTTCTTTTCGAGCTTGGCAACCGAGGCGCCGGCTTGCACGTAGACGAAATTGCCGTCAACCAAGGGCGAGCAGACAAATCCAAAATCGGGAAGCGAGGTCTTGAGCTCCTTGACGAAATCAACCCTCCATTCTTCTTTTCCCGACTTCGCATCCAAACAGACGAGCACATCGCGCATTCCGGCGACGTACAGGCGTTCGCCGTCGTACGCGGGAGTTGAGCGAATCCAGCTACCGTTGGCGGCGGCGAAGAATGGCACCGACATCGCCCCCTTCCATTCCGCGCGCCAACGTTCTTTCCCAGTCGCGCGATCCAAGGCGAATACGACCTCGGATTCCTTGTTTCGCGTTTCCGTTGTAAACACGAGATCTTCGGCGACGATTGGTCCCGAGTAGCTAGGCCCCAGTGGGACCCGCCAAAGCAGTTTGAGCGACTCCTTCGTCAAACGATCGGGCCAGGCTGCGCCGCGGACCTGACCGTCCCGCGCGGGGCCTCGCCATTGTGGCCAGATGGCGTCACCCTTTTCTTGGGCGCCTAAATCGACAACCCAACACAACGTCAATGCCAAGACAAGGCAAACGCGTGATCCGATCATTGGCAATCTCCTTGAGAACGGTCGAGGGATTTCACTTTTCTTGCCGGCCAGGGGAAGAATGCGCTCGTCCGCGCGACGTAGTCCGCGTAATCGGGCTTGCTCTCGCGCAGGCTGTGTTCCAACAGCGTCACTCCAGAGACGCGGAGCAAGAGGAATGACATCAGTAGCGGCGAGAGCATCGTCCACCATGTGCCACCAGCCCCGAGAGCAACGAAGTACAGCCCCCACCAGACCGCGAAATCGCCAAAGTAATTAGGATGCCGTGTGTAGCGCCAGAGTCCGCGATCCATGACCTTGCCGGCATTCCGAGGATCGGCTTTGAAATTCGCCAGTTGCCAGTCACCGACTGCTTCGAAGAGAAAGCCACCGGACCAGATCATTGTGCCGATCGCGTCCAGCCAACCCAGCGGCGCGTCATCGAGTTGGCCGACAACGATTGGCAAGGCAATGATGTTCATGATGAGGCCCTGCAGTAGGAACACGATGCCGAGGCTGACGATCCAAAATCGGGGCCCGATTGCCGCGCGCATCGCTTGATATCGATAATCCTCGGGACTGCCGAATTTGCGAACACCCAGGTGGACGGCTAGTCGCAGTCCCCACACCGCGGTCAAGCCGAGAAGTAGGTACTTGCGAGGGGATTCGTATGTCGTCAGGAAAAACGTTAATGCCGAGATCACAACGAAGCCTGGACCCCAGAACACATCCACGATACTCACGTCGCGCAAGATCACGCTGACGCTCCACAGTGCCGTCATGAACACAAGCGTCACCAGTAGATTCAAGGCTAGCAATTCGAGTAGATTCAACGGATGCTCTCCATCAGATCGGCGCGAGCAAAGCGATGTACCGGTTCGAACAAGTAATGACCGACTCCCCATTGCTCGCCGCCGCCGAAAGCAAAAAGTTCCGCGCAGGCCATCAAGAAGATCCGCCAACGTTGCAAAACAACAGAGGCTTTGGTCTTGCCCATTCCTTGCGAGAACAGGCTATTCAGTTCCGATCGGCGAGCGTCCAGGTTTCGCAGCCACATTTCGCAAGTTCGTGCATAATGTCGGCCATCGATGAACCAGCGCTGGCGAACTTTGAAATCGCGGTCGAATTGGTCGAAGAGATGGAACGATGGCATAATGCCGCCCGTGAAAAAGTGCCTCGCCATCCAGTCGCCGTCGCCGTCGATTTCGAAGGGATACGCTAAGGCCCGATGGCAGAAGATGTGGACGAACAGTTTTCCACCCGGAAGCAACCAGCTGGCCACACGTTCGAGCAACCGCTCGTAATTCCGCATGTGCTCGAACATTTCGACGGAAACGATACGATCGTAGCGGCCTGGCGCCCAAAACTCTGCGACGTTGGCAGTCACGACTTCAATGTTCCGCACACCTCGCTCCCGGCAACGAGCTTCCATAAACTGCTTTTGACTTCGCGAATTGGAAACGGCCGTCAAATTGCAATTCGGATAGTGCTCGGCAATCCACAAGGTGAGCGATCCCCAACCGCAACCTAGTTCGAGGATGTTCATGCCGTCGGCAATCCCGGCCCGCTCACATGTCAAATCGAGCATGGCATCCTCCGCTTGCGCGAGCGACTGAGCACCATTCTCGAACATGCAACAACTGTATTTCAAACGCGGGCCGAGCACGGCACGGAAAAAGTCAGCGGGCACTTCGTAGTGCTGCGAATTGGCCAGGTCCGTTGCGATCACCACGGGCTGTTGGCGAAGCCAGGCGGCGAACTCTTGCGTCGAGGAATTGCATGTCTGGCGCAATCGTTGCTTCAGCATTCGCCGAATGCCGACGCGGACCAGCCAATCGGGAATGAGTCCACGTTCCACGAAATCGATGATTGTCATCGTAACTCCTCAGCAAACTTCGGCGGCAGCACGACCCAGAAACAAATGATCCCAGGTGTTGGACGGTTTGAGGCGCCAAATGGCGATCAGTACGTAAAGCGCGATGGCAATGTTGCCAAGCCCCATGATGGCAACGAACCAGAACACCCGGGCAATGAGGCTTGTTTCCCGGTAACCGACCCAGATATAGAAGGTGACGAAGCCACAATACGCATCGCAGAAGGTGGCCACGAACCAGCGGTCGGCAAAAAGATCGCCGGCGTCCCATACACTTCGGTCCAGGGACGCCCACGTCGTGACGCCGATCATCAGTGTCAAAATGCCGGCGAACAGGCTAGTTAGGAGCACTCGCATTGGCACCAAGCCTCAAATGGTGGCAGTGTATCCGCAAGCCGGCTTCGACAGCATAATCTGGGCAAGGCCGATCTGACGATCCAGGAAACCGGCCTCGCAGTAGCAGAGGTAATAGTGCCACATGCGAACGAAACGCTCATCGAACCCGAGTCCGCGAACGGCGTCGACGTTTTGCCAAAAGCGAATTCGCCAGTGTTTCAGCGTCTCGGCGTAATGCGATCCGAAATCGTCGAGACGCGTCATTCGAAAATCGCTCGCTCGCCGGACAGAATCAGCGATAGCCGATATGCACGGGATGCATCCACCCGGAAATATGTAACGCTGGATGAAATCAACGGAGCGGCGATAGGCGTCGTAGCGTTGATCGGGGATAGTAATCGTTTGGAGCGCCATCGCGCCGTTCGGTCGTAATAAGTTCGAGCACTGGCGAAAGTACGTGTCGAGAAACTCATGGCCGACGGCTTCGACCATTTCGATCGATACGAGTTTGTCAAAGGCTCCGTGTAGCCGGCGGTAGTCTTCGCAAAGCACAGTGACGCGATCGCACAAACCGGCCGCGCGAATTCGCTGCTTGGCGAAATCGTACTGATTGCGAGAGATCGTTGTCGTTGTGACCTTGCAACCGTATTTACGAGCGGCATGCACCGCGAAGCCGCCCCAGCCCGTTCCGATTTCGAGCACGTGATCGCCTGGCGTCAGGTTCAACATTCGGCAAATGCGATCGAATTTCTCCGTTGACGCTTCCGTGAGCGTTGTGTCGGCAGCGGAAAAAATCCCGGCGGAGTACGCCATGGTTTCGTCAAGAAACAGGGCGAAGAATTCGTTGCCCAGGTCGTAGTGAGCGTGGATGTTATCCCGGCTTCCTTCAATCGTGTTCCGGCGAAATCGATGCATCCATGCCGAGGCCCACGTGGCCCATCGTGAGAACGCTCCATCCAGGGCCGCCATCGTTTCGGCGTTTTTCGTCAGCAGACGAAATAAGCCGATGAGATCGTCGCAGTCCCACCAGCCATCAATGAAGGCCGCTGCGGCGCCGAGCGTGCCTCTGGTTGCCAGCGTCGTGTAGGCGCGTGCGTCGGCAATTCGAATTTCGACTGGATTGGCCGCGTTGTCGCCGTGCACGGTTGTCCCGAGGACGTCTCGCAGTCGAAGCGATCCCTGACGAATGGCGTTCAAACGTCGCAAGAGGCCGTCGCGACATGCTCGTTGCAGGAAGGTCGGGTGACCACGCTTCCGACCGGCGAAACCGCGGGGCCTGGTTTCACATGCTTCGGGTGCGAGTAGAACGGACATTTCTTTCTCCACAGCTGAAAAGCTTGCCAGTAAATTGCGGCCGTGATGCGAAATGGCGCCAGCGGATAGCGCAGCAACAGCCGATTGCGGTTCGCTCGTGTCCAGGGCACGCGCCGAAGATGGAGGCCAGCGCGGAACACCGGCGCCTCGTCCACCAGATTCTCGATGCGCACATCCAACCTCTCGTCCGGCTGCTGAATGTGCCACCGGTATTCGACATTCATGCCCATGAACGGCGACACGTGAAAATTCTTCGCATGACGATAAACGCCATCACCGCGGCTGGTTTCGCGATTGCCGTCGCAGAGGACATAAGCATGCCGTTCAAGCCACGGTGTATTCTGCACTTCGGCAACAACCGCCTCCAGCGATTCGCCGTCCGGTTCGCTACAATAAAACAGGTTGAGCGGACTGAAGTAGTAGCCCAAGCAACTCAGTTGTGTCAGAACCCGGATCGACCCCGTAGGCCGGGCGTCCGATTCTCTTTCCACGATGTCCCGAATGCAGTCGGCCATATTTTGCCGAGGATCGCCGACGTGATCGGTGCGCCGAAACGAAGCAAGTCCGAATCTGTCCGTCGAAATCAAATTCAACTTCGCCAAGCCCGGAAGCTCTTCCAGGGCGAGATAGGCCAGGCACAGCCGATAGTGAAAGCGGTGTCGCACAGGCGTCAAACGCTCGTGGTGCAAGACGCCTTCGTAGAGACAACTTTCCATTGGTCCAATCCCAATCCGAAAAACCTTGCGACGGCGAGGGCACTGTTGACGCCGTCTTCGTGGAAGCCGTAACCCCAATAGGCGCCGCAATAATAGGTACGGCGTTTGCCATTAAGCTTGCCGTGCTCCGTCTGAGCGTGGATGGATTCCCGCGTGAACACGGGATGATGAAAAACGTGGCGATCGAGCACCGTTCGCGGGTCGATCCGCTCCTCACCATTGAGCGTCAACAAGATCGGCGTCGCCGAATCAACGCGTTGCAACCTGCTCAGATCATAGGTGACCGCGACCGGGGCCGCAGGATCGTCCGACACGTGATAATTCCAACTCGCCCACGCCCGTCGCCGCCTCGGGAGCAGTGAGATGTCCGTATGCACAACGGCAACGTTTGGCTGATAGGGGAACGACGCCAACACGCGCCGCTCGTCTGCATCCGCATCGCGCAACAATACCAGCGATTGGTCCGCATGGCAGCCAAGAACGACAGCGTCATAGATTTCGGAGGATCGATCGCGGGCCTGAACAACGACGTGGTTTTCGTGCCGCCAAACTGCTTGCACGGGAGCGTCGGTGACCGTGCAGCTTCGCAACGGCGCCGTGAGACCTTCCACGTAACGTCGAGCCCCACCGTCCACCGTTTTCCATTGGGGGCGATCATGAAGTTGGAGCAGTCCATGATTGCGCAGGAACCCGAGCAGAAAATGTGCCGGGAAATCGAGCAACTCTCCCGCCCGACACGACCAGATGGCCGCCGCCATGGGCACGAGGTATTTCGAAATAAACCAGCCGCCAAATCCTTTGTCTGCCAGCAACTCACCAACGGTCCTCACACCAATACCTTCTTCGATCCAAGCTGGCGCCGCGCGGTTGAAACGCACAATGTCTGCCAGCATTCGAAGATAAGAGGGCCGAATGAGGTTACGACGCTGTGCAAATAAGCCATTCAGCGAACTTCCCTGATATTCGAGTCCCGATGCATCGCATCGAACACTCAGGCTCATGTCGGTGTCCGTGGTGGTCACGCCGAGCAACCGAAGCAGTTGGCAAAAGTTCGGGTAGGTGCGTTCGTTGAACACCATGAAACCGGTGTCAACGCGGTGATCCCGACCGGCCACTCGGATGTCGATCGTGCGACTGTGTCCACCTGGCCGGCGTTCCGCCTCGAACAGAGTGATCTCGTGCTCCTGCGCCAGCAAGCGTGCAGCCAAGATTCCGCTCACCCCGCCGCCGACAACCGCGATCCGCATGGCAAACCTCTCAAACGCTCAAAACGTTCATATAATGATAACCGGCCCGATTTACGAGTCAAGGCCGTTGAAAGGAATTGATATTTTTCTTTCGACTATTATTCGAGACGTTCAAAACGTACACTTAAGTGATCGATGGCCGCATCGGAGACTGCAATGAAGCCGAATCAGGACACAGGGCACGTCAGTACGGCTACCGTGGCGCGAGCGCTCGGTGTGAGCGTCAGCACGGTGAAACGCTGGGTGGACGATGGAATCCTGCCGGCGCACAAAACGGCGGGAGGACACCGCAAACTGCTCATTGCGGACGTTCTGGAACTGGCGCGTCGCACCGATTTGCCTCACGCGGATCTGTCACTGCTTGCCGACGAGCGACGAGGGGCATTCATTGCCACAGGCGATGACTTGGCCCTCCAGCTGCAACGTGCCTTGCTTGCCGGCGAGGTGGAAAAGGCGCGCGTGCTGATTCTCGGCCACTATCGCGCCGGAATGTCTATCGCGGAGATCGCGGACCAGGCCGTGGCCCCGGCGATGGCTTCGATTGGCCGCGACTGGGAAAGGGGCAAAATCGACGTGATGGAAGAGCACCGCGCATCGCAGCTGTGCGCCAGTGTCCTCTATGAGCTGAAAGCCAAGCTTGAGGCTAGAGCAAGCCGCAACCGGCCCCGTGCCGTCGGGGCCGCCCCAGAGGACGATTACTCGGTGCTGCCGACGCTTATGGCGCAGATGACGCTTCTAGATGTCGGATGGGACGCCATCAATCTCGGCCCCGACACGCCCTTCAGGAGCCTGACTCGCGCCATAGTCGAACTGCGGCCGCGGCTAGCGTGGGTGTCTGTCTCGCACTCTGGACCGGAGGACGCATTTATCGCGGCATATCGTGAGTTCTATCGGCATGCCGAGGCTGCCAACGTTCCCGTGGCCATCGGCGGGTACGGTTTGAAAGAAGGGATTCGGTCACGCATCCCTTACACGACCTATGGTGACCGATTGGATCATCTCGCCGCCTTTGCGCGAACACTCCATCCGCGGCCGGCACGCCCCGAGCGCGGCCGACCAAGGTCACGCAATTGAAACTCGTGCTCATCTCCTTGACGCAGATCGCACGCTCGCCTAGAATTTAATGAACGATTTGACCGATTGTAGTCCTTTGGTAACGGCGGGGGCTCCATGAAGCAGCGAAACAGCATGGCTATCAAGGCCGAGGCAAACCGGTTTTTTTTTCCGCTCTTGCCGTACCTCGCATGTGTCTCCTGCGCGACGGTCTTGACTGGACATTGTGACGATTGAACACATGAGCAACGAATTGAATCCGTGATGGCGGGCTGGAAACGCTGCGAGCGAGGGAAAAATCATGAAACTCCCACATTTTCTCTTACGCACGCCGATGCCCGCCCCCGCGGACAGGGTATTTGCCTGGCACTGCCGCCCTGGCGCCTTCGAACGATTGACCCCACCGTGGGAAAACGTGAAGGTCCTTGAGCAAACAGGAACTATCGAAAATGGCGGCCGCGTCATCCTTATGGTGCGGGCCGGCGGCTTCTGGCGTCGCTGGGTTGCACAGCACGGCGATTATCAGCAAGGAAGACAGTTTTGCGACGTGCAAGTCGAAGGTCCATTCCGCTCATGGCGGCACTGTCACCGAGTTGTCCCCGATGGCGATCTTTGCATTCTTGAAGATGATATAGAGTACGCACTGCCGATGGGCTCGCTCGGCGATTTCGTCGGTGGCGCCCTGCTTCGCCACAAGCTCGAGCGGATGTTCCGCTACCGACACGAAATCACCGCGCGTGACCTCGCATTACATCAGAAATACTCGGAGGGTTCGACGATGCGAATCGCGATCACCGGCTCGACCGGTTTGGTCGGCTCGGCCTTGGTCCCGTTCCTCACCTCGGGTGGTCATGAGGTCGTCCCCATTGTGAGGAACCGCACGTCAGGAGAAGATGTTTCATGGACGCCTGAGGCTGGCCTGATCGACGCAGAGCGACTGGAGGGCCTTGATGCCGTCGTCCATCTGGCCGGTGAGAACATCGCGGCCCGACGCTGGAACGCTGCACAGAAGGCACGCATTCGCGACAGCCGCATTCAGGGCACAAAAGTGCTTTGCGAAGCGCTGGCGCGGCTGCGTCGTCCTCCCCGCGTACTGGTCAGCGCTTCCGCCATCGGCTTCTATGGCAATCGCGGCGATGAGGAGTTAACTGAAGCGAGCGCAAGCGGCACGGGCTTCCTGCCCGAAGTGTGTCGTGAATGGGAAGCAGCCACAGTGGCCGCGGAGAAAGCAGGCATCCGAGTCGTGCACTTGCGCTTCGGCATCATTCTCAGTCCCAAGGGGGGAGCACTGGCGCAAATGCTCACACCATTCCGCCTCGGCGTGGGCGGTCGGCTTGGCAACGGCCGCCAAGCGATGAGCTGGATCGCCCTCGATGACGTGGTCGGCACCATCTACCACGGGCTCGCCACTGAGACTCTGCGCGGCCCGGTCAATACGGTTGCACCGAAGCCGGTGACCAATCTCGAATTCACCAAAACGCTCGGCCGCGTTCTCGGCCGGCCAACGATGTTTCCAGTCCCCGGATTCCTGGCCCGATTGGCGTTTGGCGAAATGGCCAACGATCTACTCCTGGCAAGCACGCGCGTCGTTCCCGAGGCGCTGCTCGATTCGGGTTATGAGTTCTTGTATCCCGACCTGGAGCACGCGCTGCGCCACCTGCTCGGTAGATACGGGACAATGACGCCCGACGATTCGGCGAATCTACCGCATCTCCGCAGGGAGGCGGGAACATCAACATGATGATCTATACCCTGCAGCGTGAACAGCATCTGCCACATCCAATCGAGCAGGTCTTCGCATTCTTTGCGGATGCCGGAAACCTTGAGGCGATTACTCCACCGTGGCTGCGCTTCCAAATCCTGACACCACGGCCGATCGGGATGGTGCCCGGCGTGTTGATCAAGTATCGGCTGCGTTGGCACGGGATGCCAATCCACTGGGTGACCCGGATCGACCGATGGGAGCCGCCGACGCGATTTTGTGATGTGCAATTGCAAGGGCCGTATCGATTGTGGGAGCACGAGCATGCATTTGAGCCGTGCGATTCGGGCACGCGCATGCGAGATGTCGTCCGCTATGCTATCCCGTATGGCGTGCTGGGACGTTTCGCCCATCGCGTGATCGTGCGGTCGGACCTCGAAGCAATCTTCGACTATCGCGCTGTCCGAGTGGAACAGATGTTGGAAGGCGCCCGATGACCGCCACGCATGCGACGAGCGTCTGTTTCGGCACGATCTGCGCCTTGCCGACAATCCCACGCTGACCGCCGCCACGGGCCGGGGAGGCGAGGTTGTTCCCGTTTTGAAGTGGCGACTTGTATCGTTATCTATCCATTTTTTGGTGCTTCAAGAATCACATCGACTGCTGCTGCAATATCGGCAACCACACTGCATGATATCCGAAGCTCGCTACGATGCTTGGATCCGTGGCCAGTAAGAACATAGATTCCATTGGCCCCAACCGCGTGCGCCAGTTCAACGTCCGACGGGTGATCTCCGATGACAAAAGAGCGGCTGAGGTCGATCGCATATTCGAGCTGCGCGAGGTTCAAGAAGTGTGGTTTCGGCTTGCGGCACAGGCATTTGTCCGCATGATCGTGAGGGCAACAGTACACGGCTCGTATCGTTATCCCTTCCTCGGAAAGCCTTTGGACAACGAAATCGTTGACTACCTGGGCTTCCTCGGATCGTATATGACCTTTGGCGATCCCACTTTGATTCGTCACGATAAACAGTGCAAAATCGCCGAGGCGGCGCAAAGCCGGAAAGGTCTGCGGATAAAAGTCAACGGCTCCGACATCGCGAATGAAACCGACGTCTTCGATCAGTGTGCCGTCTCGGTCCAAGAAAACTGCTGGCTGTTTCACGATGCGACCCCACGTGACTCTCAAGAGACGGCGAATGTGAATCCCGACGCCGAAAGGGCAAGCGCGAAAATTCGTATCTATTTCGCTGCGGGAATTTCGTTCACGGTGTAATACGCCTTGCGATGTACTAGCTGATCGCCGTCTCGTGCCCGCAATGCCCCCAAATCGAAATCATAGACGTGACCACGGATCAATTCGTTCAGGACGAGATGCGCGGACGCGCCGTCTTCGGCAAGCCGAGCGGATTGAACTTTTGGCGTCGTTTGCTCGATCTCCGGGCCGCCATAACCGGCATGGTAGGGGTGCGTGAAGGTACTGATCTTGTAGGATTTCGGATCGCTGGCCGTCTTGGAATCGACTGGTTTGGTGAACTCGAGCTTGAAGCCGGTGGATTCGATGGTGATGCGCTTGATTTCAAACGGCATCTTGCCGTTCCATTCGATACGTTCGAGGGCGAAGGGTTTGGCGCCGCGCACGGGCCAGCCGCGATTGGTGCCGCCGCCCAGCAAATTGCCTTCGGGAGTGAACACGACATTCAAGATGCCGGTGGAAAGGCCTTCGCGGAATTGGTAGCACGCGCCCTGCCAGACACCTTTGACCCGCTCGGTCGTCGCACGCATGATGATCGATTGCGTATAGTCGCCGACGAAAATCTGGTCTTCGAACGGACCGAACTTCCCCTTGGTGCGATTCACCGTGAAGCCGGTGATCGAGCGTCCCATGCGAATGTAGGGAAACACCACGGCCGGGGGGACGAGCTGCTTGACTCTTTCCTTCTCGACGACGATCCGCGAGCCGGATTTCGGCATCGGCGGGACTGGCCCCATCTCCGGCGCATACTTGTACCAGTTGAAGCTTGCTGGATGCCCCTGAAAGCTGCCCGGGGTGACGGCTTTCAGGCTGCACGCGCAGTTCCACGGCCCCTGGCTCTCGACGTAAAACAGATCGCCAGTCTCGTTGAAGCCGATCCCTCCTGGACTGCGCAATCCGCTCGCCACGGCGGTCGTCTTGCCGTCGGGCGTAACTTTCAGAATAAAGCCGCGATAGAGGGCACGCGATTCGTAGGAGAACGACAAGCCGAGCGCGACGTACTGATTTCCTTCGCGGTCGAATCGTGAACCGAAGGCATATTCGTGGTAATTTGCATAGCCCCACGCGTCCGAGAGTGTCTCGAACTTGTTTGCTTTGCCGGTCTTTTTGGTATCGCTGACGCGCGTAAGTTCGCAACTCTGCGTGACGTAGAAGGCATTGTCCTTGAATTCGAGGCCGAAGATCTCATCGAGGCCGGTCGCGAACAGATGGTACGACGGGTTCGGTCGCTTCGCATCGGCCCCACTGACAATGTAAATCTCGCCGTGCCGCGTGCCGACGGCGACCCGACCATCGGGCAGCACGCAAAACGCGCCTGCCTCGATCACGAGTCCTTTCGGGATTGGGACGTTGACAATCGGGTAGAATTCGCGTTCGCGCTCCTCGGTGCCCCAGCGGGCGCCGACTTCCTCGGCCTTGGCGATCGAAGCAGTCAGCGCACAAACTGCAAGGAGCAACAGCAATTTACCTGAGCAATTCATAGGTCACAGTCCGCGTCGATTGGCCTTTGGGAATATCGAATCGGAGCAAGAGTTCGAGCGTATTCTTGTCGGCGGAGTTTGCTCGCAGCACCGCAGGAACGGACGGGATGCTCAGGCGAATCTGGTCCGTCTTGAACCGCTCCTTGGATTCGGCTTCGATCTTCCCGGTGAGAGCGCGAAACCAAAGAGTTTGTTCCTTGGGCGAGTGAAACATCAAGTGCCGACGAAGCCGATTGTCCTTGCCGGCGTCTGCGGGCACGGAGCGGTCCTCAATCTCAATGGTAGTGCACCGGTAAAGAAAGGTCGGTATCGAAGCATCGTCGAGTTGATAACCCTTGAACTGGTAGCCGCGATTCTTCGGATAAAGCGGATCGGGGTTGACCGGCGCCTCCTTGGTCATCACCGGCCGTAGTGGCCAGGACGTTTTCTCATTCACAAGGTCGAAGAACGACAGATCCTGGGCGAGCTCGACAAATTTGCTTGCCGGGCGGAATGCGCCAGAACCCTGGCCGCCGCGATCGACATTGATGAAATCGCCGCGCCAGATGGCCGACAACGTCCCGGTCTCAGCGTTGAAGGCGTAGTTCAGCTTCTCCGGAAAGCCGACCGCAATGCCGCGGTAGCCGGCAACGTTGCTGCGGCCGCGATAGGTGTGCGTGGCGTCCGTCACGGCAATCTTGGTGGCGACATTCTGGATGCCGGGCGGATCGGCCGCGGAAGTTCCCAGCGACAGATAGTACCAGATTGCCTCGATCTGCCGGTCCGTCTTGCCGTCGAGAACCGTCTTCAGCATTGCCTGGCCATCCGGCCATGACGTGGGCATGATCGTGCGTGGGCGAAAGGCGTTTGGATCACGCAAGTAGTGATAAAACCAACTCGGCTGCAGACGCTGATACGAGATCATCAAATCGATTCCCTTGAAATTGCTCGCTTTCCCGTTGAAGGTGTGACATGCGATGCAATTCAACGCCTTGTTGCCAAGCATCTCGCGGCCGGCGACGCGCAGTTCTCGTTCGCGTTCGCGCTCCTTCTTGTTCGGGCTCTCCACATTCGGAATCGAAAGGTCAACTTTTGCCACCGAATCAAGATCTGCGAACAACTTCGGCAGATGCGAGAGGTTCGACTCTCCAAATTGCGGCATGCGTGTCAGCATGTAAGGTCGCACGCTATCGCCGTCGAAGAGCATTTTCTTGACGGCAACGGGTCGCAACTTGGCGCCGACCAGGGTGAGTGGCGGCGGAATGCGAGCCTCTTCGCCAAGATTGATCTCACTGGTCTTGAAATGAGCATTGCGCTCGGCCGAGACGCCGCCGTAGTCGTCCCGGGCATGACAAGCGATACAGTTAAACGCGGTCAATGTTGTCGCCAGCCTGGTCTTTTCCGAGGCTGGCGTCGCCTTCTGCGTAAGTGCCGCCCGGATCGCTTTGGCCTGGTCGTCGCTCAAGTTGAAACGCGGGCTTCGGCCAGGCATTTTCGACAGACAGCCGCCATCCAGATTCGACCCATTCAATGTGGAAACGGGTGCGGCGGCGGCGATGCCACCGAACTTGTGGCACGAGGCGCAGTTGAGGCGTTGAAAATGCTTCTTGCCAAGGGCAACCAGCCCGGGCTGCGGTTGAATCGCGCTGACTGGGGCGTCCGCCTTTCCGAGCAAGTAGCTGGCCAGCGCTTTGGCCTCGACCTGCGTCAATTTCAAGTCCGGCATCCGGCCCGATGGCCGCACACGGAGCGGGTCTTGAAGAAACTCGGCCAGGGATACCAAGCTGTATTTCGCCGGAACGTGAGCGAGCTCGACAATGCCCACCTGAGTCGTCTCCTTGCCGCCGTCATCGCGCGACGAGTGACAGGCGACGCAGCCGATCGTGTGAAAGATTGCCTTGCCCGCGACGGCGTCTTCTTCTTTGATCTTGTCCCGTTGAAATTTGCGAGGCGATTGAGCGACCAAAAAATGAGTAATGGATTCGGCGATCTTGGCGCGCTCTTCCGCCGATTCGGCCGCGAGCAGATCGGGCATGGCCGTGCCTCCATGTGCGGCCGCTGGCGACGCGACGAACTTGCGCAGGAATTCCGGGGCCACACGCGAGCCGACGTCGGCCAAATTCGGCGCCGTCCTTTCGAGCGGCTGGATATCTTTCATATCTTTCAGACCGTGACACGCGGCGCAGCGCATTTCACCGAGCATCAGCCGCCCCACTTCGGGCACCGTGAGGGGATGTTTGTTCGCCAATCCCGGAAGCCGTGGCGAGGCAGCGCATGTCGCAGCGAACAACGGCGCACACAGCAAGGCCAATAGCGAATGGCGCAATATTCTCACGCGACGACCTCACAGATCAGGCGACAAGAGTGTCACTGGCCAATTGTATTGGTAAGAATAGGGTACGATTCCGTGCGCTTGCCAATAGAGGTCACGACCATGGTTCTTTCCCGTTTCCTTTCGATATTCGGATGCTTCCTGTTCGCGGCGTTCCTGCGCGCGGCCGACAAGCCTGTGAAAGTATTTGTTCTTGCCGGGCAATCGAATATGCAGGGGACGGGGTTTGTGAAAGCCGACCCGAAGCGCAACGGCGGCAAAGGAAGCCTTGAATACCTCGTCAAGGATCCCGCCACGGCCGACCGGTTCAAACACCTCGTGAGCAAGGATGGCAAATGGGTCGTCCGTGATGATGTCTGGATCCACTACTTCGATCGCAAGGGCAAACTCACCGTGGGCTTTGCCGGCAATGGCGATCAAATTGGCCCAGAGCTGGGTTTTGGTCACATCGTCGGCGACGCGCTTGAGGAGCCGGTTCTGCTCATCAAGTTGGCCTGGGGCGGGAAGAGCTTGGCAAAAGATTTCCGGCCACCAAGTTCCGGCGGCGACGTGGGGCCGTACTACAAGGAAATCGTTCAGCGAACCAAGGACGTCCTGAGCAACATTGACAAGGAGTTCCCGCAATGGAAGGGACGCGGCCACGAACTCGCCGGTTTCGGCTGGCATCAGGGGTGGAACGACCGCGTCAATCAGGCATTCAACGACGAATACGAAAAGAACATGGCCAACTTCATCCGCGATATTCGCAAGGACCTCGGCGTGAAGAATCTTCCCTTCGTGATCGCCGAGACCGGCATGAGCGGCAGCGAGGAAAAGCACCCGCGTGCCCTCTCCCTCATGAAGGCCCAGGCCGCGGTCGCCGAATACAAGGAGTTCAAGGGAAACGTCGCGTTCGTCGGGACGAAGGCATTTTGGCGCGCCAAGGAAGTATCGCCGAGCGGGCAGGCGTTCCACTGGAACACCAATGCCGAGACCTACTATCTCATCGGCGAGGCGATGGGCAAGGCCATGACGAAACTGTGCGCGACGAAAGCACAATCAACGGATGGCGACTTCAAGCCGGACCAGAGCAAGCTCCCTGTCCCGGCGCCCAAAAACGCCATCGTGCTCCTTGACGACAAAGGAAACCACTCGTTTCTCAGCATGGCGGGCGAGGCGATCAACTGGCCAATCAAGGATGGGATGATCACTCCGACGTTCAAAGGAAATCGAAATCATATCGTCTCCAAACTCCACTTCCGGGACGCTGACATTCACGTCGAGTTCATGCTGCCGGAAAAAGGTCCCGGCAACAGCGGCGTTTACATCCACGGCCACTACGAGGTGCAGATTTTCAACTCGTTCGGCAAGCAAGCCGTTACTCAAGAAGATGCCGGGGCTCTCTATGGCTTTCACAAGCCGCTCGTGAATGCGTGCCGCAAGCCGGGCGAGTGGCAGGTCTTTGACATCCGTTACCGGGCGCCCCGACGCGACAAGTCGGGGAAGATCACCGAGAACGGAACGGTCACGGTGTGGTTCAACGGGAAAAAAGTGCAGGATGTCGCTGCGTTCGGCGAGCCCAGGTCAACATTCCATCCGTTTCGCTTCGGCACTACCCCTTACCTGGAGAAGATCCGAGATCGGCAGAAGCAGACAATGACCGGCCCGGTGTTCCTTCAGGATCATGGAAATCCCGTGCAGTTCCGTAATATCTGGGTCATTCCCTCGGACGACCTCGCATTTGTCTACGATCCGACCGGTAAGTAATTTGAGCTTGAGTCATACGCCCATTCGCAAGTCCTGGCTTCGGAGGGGCGGATTCGAGATGATCGAGGAATGGGAGAGCTTGGACGAAAAAATGTGACGCCAATTGCATTTTCAATAAATGGTTGAAAAACCTCTGGCGTGACTCCCTTATGCTCCTTATGCTCTCGTGCTGCTGAAATGAGTGACCGACGCTTCTTCTTCGTGCCATTACGGTCCGGCTCGTGATCATCGCTGCCGAATTCGTCCTCGGCATCCTGAGTAGGGAAGCGATCAGGCACAGCACGGACCGGCAGCGATGCGGCCTATCTTTATATTCGTGCGCGATTCGGCAGCAGAACCGCGCACGCTGATTTAGTTCACTTGGCAACCTTCACCGGGGGCGGCGTCCACGTCCCATCAATGATTGACGGAGCCGATACCTGCGGCCAGTAAAGCCGCATCATCAGGATGAACTTGCCAGAGGGGGCCGGTAGCCAGTTCGACTCCTTCTCCTTGCCCGGCGAGTCCTTCTGAATGTAGAGGTCCAGAGAACCGTCGTCATTGTACTTCAGGCTGTTGCGGGGGCTGAGGGTGTAACGGTTGAGCGGGTTCTTGACGAAAAAGTAGTCGCCGTCATACATCGTCAAAGACCAGAAGCCCTTGGCTGGCGGAGTCTGGCCTTTGGGGAAGTGCATGACGTACTTGTTGGCCCCATCATACGGCTTTCCATCGCCATCGACTTCCGAGGTAGGGTAGACAGCATCTTGGGGCCGGTTCGCCCCAAGTCCGATGGCAGTAACAAAGGCCCGTTGGAGGTAGTTGGTTCCGTAGATGCCTGTCTCCGTCATGATCTGCCAGCCATTTACCTCCTTGCCAGCCTGCTTGAAGTAGCCCATGATCTTCGCTTGGGCTGCTTTCGGCACCCCCTGCAAGGCTTTCGCCACGGCGGGATCAAGTTTGCTCATGTCGAAGTCCTTGCCAGGAACAATCCCGATCTTTGCCAACTTCTCGACCATAGGTGAGTCGGCCTTGGCCGGTGGGTTGTCTTTCAAGAGCGAGGCCAGCATCTTAAAGTACGTCGCAGCATCCAGCCGGTTCACCTGATCCCGCACAGGAGTCTTCATGTCGATATCGGGATCGACCTTTCCCTTGGGCGGCGTGTAGGCTTTCCCGTAGGCACTGAGCGGCACGAGGGCATATTTATCTTGGATGGCGTGGACAGCCTTGTAATCTTCCGGCGTGCCGGTGCAGTAGGTCCGACCGATGATCCAAACCGTGCTGGTTGGAGATTTCAATTCCTTGACGCCTTCGGGCAGGTCGCCCTTCCAGCCAGGGCCAGTGATGGCGTACTTCTGAGGGCCAGTGCCGGTAGTCCGCTTCCCTGGTACGGCAAAAACGTCCGTCCAACCGGAAAGCATAGGCAACAGGAAGTACCGCCCTTCCTCGTCGGGAATGCTCAAAACGTATGGCTCCTTGCCCACGTCGAGGAACGCAGACGAGTAAAGCGTGTCGGCGTTGGGAGCCGTCACGTCCTTGAAAGCTGCCGTGGGGTACTCCCTCAAGTTCACGAACTGGCCCATTGGCCCCCGCATCCCTTTCACCGTCGGCGAGTTGGTTATCACCTGCCGAGTCATCTCCACTGTGACCAGCGGGTAGCCATAGATGTAGGCTTCCACGGCGATCTTGGCGGCTTCTTCGGCGTCCGGCTTTGTGTCCTGGGCTGGCACTGGCCTGGTCATGGCCGTCCAGCCGAGGGCGACGGCGGCAACGATGCCGCAGGTCAGCCACTTGGCTGTCTTCATGGTGTTTCCCTTTCATACCGGTCACTTGCTGATGCGGCTATTTTATGGAGCGGTTGGGCAGAGAGATAGAGTCGGCGGCGGTCTGTGCTTCCACCTGCATTCGTTGCTCGTCGGCCAGCAGGCCGCTGCGGAATTGGGTGACGTCGAGCGGGAGGGCGTGTCCGACGAGGAGGCGGTGAAGGGCTGGATTCAGCGAGCGGTGAAATTCGTGGGGAAGCTGCCTGCGAAGCAGAACGCCGCCCGCTTCCCTTCTGCCCCTATGTCAGCAAAATGCTGTTCGGATAAGATATGCCCAGTGTGCATGATCCACTACCGGGCGAGCCAAGAAAACTGGTGAAAAACAGGCAAACCGTGAAAATGGTACAAAGCCAAAAAAGGTGAACAGCAAAGGAAATACGGTAATGATTCGCATCGGCATCGTCGGCGTCGGTTTCATGGGCATGATCCATTATCTCGCCGCGCGGAAGCTCAACGGCGCGCGAGTCGAGGCGATTTGCAGCCGCGATGAGGCGAAGCTGGCCGGCGACTGGCGGTCCATCCAGGGTAACTTCGGGCCGCGCGGGGAAATGATGGACCTGGGCGGGATCAGGAAATATCGCAGCGTCGAGGAGATGGTTGCGGATAAAGACCTCGATCTCATCGATGTCTGTAATCCGACGCACCTTCATCCCGCAACCGCGATCAAGGCGCTGCAAGCCGGCAAGCACGTCCTCGTCGAGAAGGCGATTGCGCTCGACACCTGGGATGCCGACGCCATGCTCGATGCGGCCGCGAAGGCGAAGAAATTATTGATGGTCGCGCATGTGTTGCCATTCTTTCCGGAGTTCGCCTATGCCGCCGAAGCGATTCGCGGCGGGCGCTTTGGCAAGCTTCTCGGCGGGCATTTCAAGCGCATCATCTCCAAGCCTGACTGGTCCGCGGAGATTGGCGATGCGTCGAAGACCGGCGGGCCTGCGATCGATTTGCACATCCATGACACCCATTTCATCGGCCTGGTATGTGGTGTTCCCCGGCAGGTCTTCTCAACCGGCGTCGTTGCCAATGGCGCGGTCGACTACCTGACCACCTCGTACCTCTACGCCCCGGGCGGTCCGGCAATCACCTGCTCCTCCGGCGCCCTCACCATGAAGGGGCGCCCATTCGTCCACGGCTATGAGATCTATCTCGAGAAGGCGACGCTCGTTTACGAATCGGGCACCTGCCCGCTGACCGTGCTGAAAGCGGATGGCTCCAGCGATCAGCCCAAGTTTGCCGGCGGCGACGATGCCACCACCGCCTTCACCAGCGAAATCCAGTCGGCCATCGACGGTATCAACGCCGGACGCGAACATGATTGCCTAAGCGGCAAGCTGGCGCGCGATGCCCTGGTCATGTGCTTTCGCGAATGCGAATCGGTCAAGTCAGGCAAAGTCATCGACATCTGACATGGCTCCTCGGCTCCGCGCATTGGTGTTTACACCGGATGCGCTGAAAACTTGCTTTCACCCCAAAGCGTGACCTAGACTTCCCGAAGGGGAGGAGATTGCCTTCGGGGATGCGCCATGTCAGCCCGCCGTGCCCGGTTTGCGCTTGCACTTTTGTTGGCTATCTGCCCGAGCGCCATTGCCCAGGATTCGTTGCCAGGCGTCTTCTACAAGAAAGTGCCTGACAGCATCCAGGACCTGCGCGACATTGAATCGCATGTGCAGGATCTCATCGAACGGGTCCGGCCCGCGACAGTCTGCCTGCGCATCGGCAATTCGCAAGGCAGCGGCGTCATCATCAATCGCCAGGGCTACATCCTCACTGCGGGACATGTCTCCGGCGAGCCCAACCGCGAGGCGACCGTGATCCTCGCCGACGGCCGACGCCTGCGTGGCAAAACGCTCGGCGCCAATCATGGCGTCGATAGCGGCATGGTCGTCCTCACCGAAAAGGCAAACGTCCCTTACCTGGACCTGGCGCGCTCGGCGGACGTGCATATCGGGCAATGGTGTCTGGCCCTCGGCCATCCGGGCGGCCTCAAGCCGGGGCGACCGACGGTCGCGCGCCTGGGACGCGTGCAATTTGCCGACGAGTCGGCCATCGTGTCCGATTGCGTCCTCGTTGGCGGCGATTCGGGCGGACCGCTCTTCGACATGTATGGCGACGTCATCGGCATCAATAGCCGCATCGGCAACAAGGTGACGGCGAACGTGCATGTGCCGGTCGACACCTATCACGACACGTGGAGTCGGCTGACCAAAGGCGAGTCCTGGGGCGCACCGCCGAAGGTGCTGACCTTCAACAAGCCGGCGGCAGCGTACATGGGGGTAAGCGCCAGCGTCCAGAACAAGACGTTGCGCGTGGTGCTGGTGACGCCGGGCTCTCCCGCGGATCATGCGGGGCTGAAGACGGACGATGTCATTGTCAGCATCGACAACTTCTATTTCCTGTCATCCGACGATTTCGCGGACTTCATGCGCAGCCGACGTCCCGGCGCCCGACTCACGCTGCAGGTCCGCCGCGGCGCCGAGAACCTCGCGATTTCGGTGGTGCTCGGAAAGCGTTGAGAACCGCACGCAGCTGAGTAACGCGAGGCATAAGCTCGCCTTATGGAGTTCCGGCCTGAAGGGCCGGTTCTGTCAGCCCAGGCCGCAGGCCTGGGAAACGAGGCCTTGATTGACTTGGCCCTGAAAGGGCCGTTCGACCGTCTCGATCGCGAATGTACGAGCCCTTCAGGCTCGAACGTTGGAATGCTGGCTTTCCCAGGCCTTTGGCCTGGGCTGACAGAACCGGCCCTTCAGGCCGGAAGACATCTAAGTTATTGGCTCGGCCCACCTGAAAGAACCTTATGCGACGAATCAGCTTCATCCTGGCCCTCTTCCTTCCAACGGTCGCGTACGGCCAACCCAACGACTACCTCCGCAGCAATCCGACATTCCTCAACGCATTCCGCGAAGTCGTCCAACCCGCGGCGCGTTCGACGGTGCGCGTCACCTGCAATGGCAAGGACACCTGCCTGGGCGTCGTTGTCGGGGCCGACGGCTGGATTCTGACCAAGGCGCACGATCTGACCGGCAACATCCAGTGCAAGCTCAGTGATGGCCGCTTGCTCGAGGCCCGCCTCATCGGCGTTCACGAACCGAACGATCTCGCGATCTTGCGCATTAGCACCGCCCAGCTGACGCCGATCAAGTTCGCCAGCAGCAAGAACGTGAAGGCCGGCAGCTGGGTCGCGTCGGTCGGTGTCGGCGCCGAACCTGCCGCTGTCGGCATCGTCAGCGTCGCCACGCGCAAGGTCAACGAGGCCTACCTCGGCATTCAGGTCGATGACACGTCGAGCGGCCTGCTCGTGATCGCAATCATGAAAAAGTCCGCGGCCCTCAAGGCCGGCCTTCGGCCGCAGGATCATCTGCTCTACCTCAACGGCCAGCGCATCGCCAGCGGCGATCATCTGATGCAGATCCTTGCCGAGCGCCGCCCCGGCGATACGATCACGCTGACGGTGCGCCGTGGCAACGATGAGCACGACATCAAGCTGACCCTGCAAAGCCGCGAAGAGACCGGCGACTATCGCTC
>DASRSQ010000356.1:0-7638 GCA_035656475.1 Gemmataceae bacterium
AACGCCTGCTGCTACAAACTCGCGCACTTGGCTCAGGAAGCACGACGGTCTCCATGTTATCAAGTCGCATGAGTACGCTTCGACCCTGGTTCGTCGGCGCCGCCGCGGTCATTCCCACATTGATGGGAGTAGCGGGGTGGACGATTGTTGGTGTTGCCCGGCCTTATATTGCCGGCGGTCTGTCGGCTCCCGCCGCCGATGATGGGTGGGTGATGACCAGCTACCTGGCGGCAAATGCCTTTATCCTTCCGATCAGCGGCTGGTTGTCGGCCCAGTTCGGACGCCGCAACTTTTTCCTCGGCTCGATTGTCGTCTTCACCATTGCCTCGGCACTGTGCGCCACAGCCGTTAGCCTGCCGCAGTTAATTCTGTTCCGGATTGTTCAGGGACTCGGCGCCGGCGGACTCCAGCCTACCAGTCAGGCGATCCTGCTAGACGGTCTGCCTCTCGAAAAGCAAGGTGCCGCCCAGACGATGTTCGGCGCGGCCTTCATGGTGGGGCCGGTCATTGGCCCGGTGTTCAGCGGCTGGCTCGTCATCAATTACGGTTGGCGCTCGATCTTCTATATCAACGCGCCGGTGGGGCTCGTCAGCTTCCTGATTTGCTACGCCCTCCTGGAAGATCCCGATCACCTCAAGCAAGAGCGAGCGGAACGGAAGCAGCGACCGGTCAGCTTCGATGGCATCGGCCTGGCGCTGCTCGCGCTTGTCATGGTCTCCTGGGAAATGATGCTCTACAAGGGTCAAGAGTGGGACTGGCTTGGTGACCCATTCTGGCGTGTGCAGACGCTGCTGATCGTATTCGGGCTGACGCTGGCAGGCCTCATCTACCGGGAACTCACGTTTGCCAATCCGGTGATCAATCTCGGAGTATTCCGGGAACGCAACTTCGCAGTGTCCTGCGGCATCAGCTTCGGCGCCTTGGCCGCATTGTACATGGCCAGCGTGGCGCTGCCGTTGATGCTCTTGACTACGTTCGGCTACGACGCTTATGCCGCTGGACGCGTACTGTGGCCCGCGGGCATTGTCTGCATCGTAACGCTACCCATCGTGGGCCGCCTCATCGGCTGGGGCATCGACACACGCTGGTTAATCGCTTCGGGCCTGCTCGTCATGGCGGTGAGTAGCTACTGGATGTCCCTGATGAACTTGTATATCAGTCCGATGTTGGCGATCTGGCCGCGAGTCGGGCTGATCATCGGACTATCGCTGATGTTCGCTCCGGTCAACGTGGCCGCCTTTCTTTACATTCCCAAGCATCAACGTGGGGCAGCGGTGGGCCTGCTCGCCCTGCTCCGCAATGAAGGCGCAAGCTTTGGCGTGTCAATGGTCCAGACCATCGAGGAGAGGCGCAATCAGTTCCACACCGCACGGGCGGGCGAGCTTCTCGATCCGTTGAACCCGGAAGCGACTTCCTTTTTGCGAGACACTGGGGCTGTGTTTTTCCAGCAAACGGGCGATCCTGCCGGGTCGCAACAGCTTGCACTCCAAGCGCTCGCGGACCTCCGCCAGCAACAGAGTGTCACCTTTGCGTTTCTCGACATCTTCTGGATAGCCGCGGTTGCTAGCCTTGGGCTGGTGTTCCTGGTGCTTCTGATGAAGCGTTCGGTGGCGGAGACGACTCCCGGCAAGAAAGCCTAGCGAACGAATTTGGGATGTAGATCGCCCCATTTCATTGGCTTGAAATGCAGTAAATCAGTCCGCGGCGGTCGCGGTCCATGGCCCACGTGGTCCTTTCGCAGAGGTGCAATATGGCAGAGAACGACCTTCGCTATACGAAGATGGCCCTCAACAATGGATCCGGGGCCATGCCCGCCCTTGGCTTTGGCACGTTGATCCCCGACCCCGTGGCGACTCGGACCGCGACCAAGGCGGCGCTCGAAGCGGGATTTCGCCAGTTCGACGCCTCCGAACGCTATCGAAACGAAAAAGAGGTCGGCGAAGCAATGCAGGAGGTATTCAAGGCGGGAAAGATCAAGCGCGACGACGTGTTTATCGCCACGAAGCTCTGGAACAACAACCATCGTCCGGAACGTGTCAAGCCTGCCTTCGAGGCCAGTCTCAAGAGACTTCAAGTCGACTACGTTGATCTCTATCTCATCCACACCCCCTTTGCGTTCCAGCCAGGAGATGACCAGGACCCAAGGGACGCGAACGGCAATGTGATCTATGACAAGGGGGTAACGCTATTGGACACTTGGCGGGCGCTCGAAACGCTGGTGGACGAAGGCAGATGCAAGGCCATCGGACTATCCGACATCGGCCTGGATCAGACGAAAGAGGTCTTTGAAGCGGCGCGGATTAAGCCCGCTGTTGTTCACGTCGAATCCCATCCTTATCTCCCGCAGTGGGATCTATTGGACTACTGCCGAAAAAGCGGCATCGTGTTCCAGGCGTTCGCAGCGCTCGGCCACAGCAGCGAGCCCAACGTTTTGGCCGACCCTGTCGTTACCGCGATCGCCAAGAAAGTCAACAAGACCCCGGCGCAAGTCCTGCTTGCCTGGGCCATCCAGCGTGGGACCGCCCTACTCACCACCTCGAAGACTCCCAGCCGAATCATGGAGAACTTTGATGTCTCCGCACTTCCCGAAGACGCGGTGCGGGAGATCAGTGAAGGAATCAAGCTGCGAGTCCGGTTCAATCCCGTAGTGGAGACCGGTGTTCCTGGATTCATTCCAAGGGGAAAGGTAAGTTGAGAGGTCGAGGCGAGTACACATGGGTGCGACGCCCATTGCAGCTATCTACCGCAAGGCAACATCCATTGTGAACTGCCTGGAAACCGGCAATAGCCGGGTGAGAGGGATTTGGAGTGCGGCGTAGTAGCGAACTGAGGACGGAAGCGCGCGGACGCAAGGGGTGGGTTGCGTCCACTTTGGGTTACGTTGATCCGTGCTCCGGCCGATGAAACCGGCTCATTTTGCGAATACCAACTTGACGAAGGCCTGAATACGATTTTGACCAAGCTACCTCTCCCTTGCTTTCACGTGCCCTGAGTGCATCCTATTTCTGAATGAGAATTCGACCGATGCGCAGACAACGCAGTGACCAGTAACCAAGGGGGCCGACACGTCGCTGCCGCCAGGCTTCTTCCACACGTCATGGCTATCGCGGATGGTACGTAGATGGCGGTTCAGCTTCTGAAAGAAGATGTCTGACAGGCTGAACGGCGGGTCGGACGTGATACGCATATTCGGCGTCTCCAAGCAGAGCCTCGCCCGCTCATCCACCGTGAAAACGTCGATGCATGCCATCTCGGATGTTTTTTTCATTAACGCTTGACATTGCTTCACATTAAGGCTGTCTGCAGATCGAAGGGGAGTGGAAAACCATAGTCCGCGTTCGTCCGTGGTGAAGTAAATCGTGACCTCATACTGCCAACCGTCTTCCTCGATGATGGCCAACACGTGCTTGCCTTGCTGCTGGCCCTTCGACATGACCTCGGCCCGATGGCCTTTGAATCTGAGCCAATTCGCGACCTGCTCGGCGCTCAACTGCAGGGGGCCGTTTCCTTGACGAGAAGCCACACCCACCGAACCGACCAATGGCAGTTCGTCAGGAGCGCCGGCTGGAACATAGAAGACCGGCGTCTGGCGATTGCCACTATGGCGTGCGACCTGTCGGGTGACATAGGCGCGTAACCCTCTCACAGTAATTCGGCCGACCCTGTCCGCCTCGGCCCCGCTCAGGGCAACGAGCAACGCCTGCGTGAACTGACCGTTGCACAATACTGCGGATTCACCGCTTGCCTCGTCACCCCGGCAAGCGGCCATGACGATCGCCTTGGTCTCAATCGTGGCCATCATTCCGGAAAAGCAGGCGTCGAGAATCAACAGGACCGTCACTTGCCTGTCAGCCAGCTTGTTGATTCGTTCTTGCAGCTCGCACCCACGGATTGGAACGTCATGGGCGCAGAAGCACCATTCTTTGCGGTCTCGAGCCGGATCTGGCCCGCCGTGGCCGGCCAGAAAGATGACGACCCAGTCTCCGGCACGCGCGGATTCAACGGCCTGATCGAGCACGGCGAGGATATTCTCTCGCGTTGCCCTTTCGTCGAGCAACGCATCGCCCCGGATATCGGCGAACAGGGGCGACCGATTTCGCCGCCAGAAGGCGGCCATGTCGCTGGCATCCTTGTGGGCCAGCTTGAGATTCAATTGACCACTCGCGCTGGCGTATTTGCTCACTCCGGCAACCACCTGAATGAGCCTCGCGCCGCGACTTTGCGCCTGAGCCGACTGGGACGTGCAGCATACGAGTAGCAACAATACCGTCCGACCTACGTGTTTGAGTGCAAGTTTCATGGTGTTCTCCGATCTGGAAGACCCGCGGACGATGTGTCCGCGGGCTTTTGGATTGAAGTGGATTGTTCACGTTTTCAGCTTGTCAGGAGGCTGACGAATACCACACATTCGCGCTTTCCCGGATGCTGCGCAGAAAGAAGGCGATGTCGCTATGGAAGAGCTGGTCGTCGATGGCGCCGCCGTAGCTGCAGCTATTGAGTTGGAGGGCTCCCTGGGGGTTGACCATGAAGGCACAATTGCCCGCCAGCCCAAAGTTTTTCGTGAGCAATCCCTGCAACTTGTCAAGAGGAAGGTTCTTCGCGTTCGTGTTCAGCACGGATGAAAAGAACCAGAACTTCGTTCCGCTGGGAGGGGTCACCAAGTTGATGTCAAAGACGTACATGAAGTCATTCTGCTCCATCGTCACGGACACGCGTGTGATCTTGACGCCATTGTTGTCGAACAGCTTCACCTCGGTACGGGCGCCTTTGCCCTGGAGGAGTTGGACGACGCGTTCGGCAGTAAGACCTTGGACCACGTGCGGCGGCGGGGCGCCCGGGCCGCCGGACGACTTCTTCGGCAGGGGACCGGTCTGAGCGTGGATTGGTAAAGCAACCACCATCAGCGCTCCCGAACAGAACAATGTGAGCACGAAAGGCTTCCAGGTAGAACTGCGTTTGCTCTTGGCGCTGCTCAGCTCACACGCAAGCATACTGGAGTGCAACATGACATTTCTCCTTGCCGTGAGACCCTCGCCGCCTCAAGCCCCGGAACGCTGGGCGTACGTCGCCCAGATCATTTCGCTCCATCGGCTTTTTGTCAGGTTGCGATAGGCCTCAGCTTTTGTTGTCTAATCAGGAAGGACGCCAATCGTTGGAGCGCTATCACGAGTCTTGTTTGATTTGACGGATATGTTGCAATTACCGTGAAGCCCCCGTGTCGGAGAGGAACATCCCTGATCTGTCGTGGTTCACGCACAGGGAAGACATTCAGGCCGAGAACGGTATGAGTTTTCAGCGGGCCGGGGAGCGATGGGAAGGCTTCTGAAGGGCATCAATTGACACGGGAAGTGACGGAGGCCGGGTGCTGAAGCTGTTAAAGAAATCAGCCCCGAGTAATCGCTCACTCGGGGCTTCGATAATCTGACGATCCATTTCATCCGGCCATCGGAAGCCTCAGTTGCTTGCCATGGAGAAACGGTTCGCGTTGCCGCCGAGGTTTCTTACGACTATGCGATACGTTTGTGCCTGCACCGGAAAGAAGGTCACCAACTCGATATCGGTCGGGCCAATACCCTGAGCGACGAGCCGACCTTGCATGTCGTAAACAAGGACGTCGAGATCGCTGCTGCCGTCGCCGGCGATGGCGATGCGGGCTTGTTCGCCTCCTCGGAAGACTTCGTAATAGGTTACCGTGCCGAACGCCTGGCAGATCTTGGTGTCCTGGCCCGGCCCTGGGATGCGCCCAGCGTGCGCCATCGGAATCGTCGCCAACGTCAACGCCACAACAACAAGCAGACGAGCAGTGATCTTTCTCATGACTCTCTCCTCGAAGGAGGTCTGATCCCGTGTCCGGATTCAGACGGATGAGAACATCTCATCACGTCTCCAGCTTCGATTGGAATCAGCTCTATTCAAGGAGGGACCGGCGGCGTCAAAGTCCTATCAGCCGATTGCGTTTTTTTTTGTCAACCTTCTTTGGCGTCTGGATCGCGCAAGCCAGCACGATTGAGTAACCGTTGCACGTCGCTCCAGAAAGCGTGCCATTCCACACGTTCGTTCTCGGGAAGCTCGTAGAGCAACGGATAACGGACCGAACTGTAGTCCTGGTGATGCAACAGGCCACGCACGTTGTATTGGAAGGCAATGCGGTAGCTCGTGTGATTCTTACGGAGCTCTTGTTCCTGCAGCCGCAAATAGAAACGCAGCCAACGCAAAGCCTCCTTGCGCAGCCGGCTCCGTTCCTTTCCGTCCGCGCGCGGCACAGGGTCGAATCCTGTCCCGTTCGCGGCCAAGAGATACACTTGCGCAAAGTTCGTCCACTCGGAGGAATGAATTCTCTTCGCGTCCTCGGAAGCCTGATCGAAAAACCGCACGGCAACGGAATAATGACCCCTTCCGCGACATAGCGAGGCGAACTGTATTTCTTCTTCAAAGTTCGCCGCCTTGATTTTCCCATCCATGATCTCGCCGACATCGAATCGTTGCAGGGCTTCGATTCGCGCCAATAAACTCCTGTAGTTGTCGATCAATAACTCGCCCTCGTCGGCAAGCTGAATTGCTTTCTTGGTTTCCTCACGAGCCAGGGAGAGACTGTCGAGACCGCCCCGCTGGAGATAACAGAGCCCAAGGTTGTAATGAGTCCCCGCATGCTTCGGGTTCCGTTGGATCGCATTCTGATTGGCATCAATGGCTGCGAAAACGCTCCCCTTGGCCCAGTGCGCGAGACCGAGTTGGAAGAAAGCGGGCGCGTGCCTGGAATCAAGTTCGATGCTCCTGTTGAGCGAAGAAATGGCCGAAGGGAAATCACCGATCTGGCACAGCACTGTACCGAGATTGAAGTGATTTCGTGCGTCGCGCGGATCGAGTTCCGCCACTTTCTTGAACATGGCAACCGCGCCGTTCACATCTCCCATCTTCCTGCGGATCTCACCGAGGAAATCGTGGGCATGCGCGTTTTTGGGGTCGATCGCGATAGCCTTGGACAGCATCGCCACCGCAGCGTTTGGATCGTTTTTCCTCTCCAACACCCAAGCAAGCGCGACGCACCGCCTGGCATTGTCGCGATCCTGGGCAAAGGCCTCTTCAATCGTGGCGATCGCCCTGTCTGAATCACCTTGCCCGGCAAAGGCAAGACCGAGATAGACGCGCGCGTCGATGTGTTTTGGTTCACGCTGCACGATCGCGTTGCAGGCGTCAATTGCTTGGCGCCAGTCGCCGTCGTTGACAAATTCCTCCGCCAGCGCAAGCAATGGCCGCGTGTCATCCGGGCGGAGCGCACTGGCTTTTTGCAAATTCGCAATACCGGCCGCACGCTCGCCTCGATCGAGTAACTTTCGGCCTAGGACAATGTGGGCCAGGACGTTCTGGGAATCGCGATGGACGGCTGCTTGCGCATATCCAATGGCCTCGTCCCGATTGGCCTCGCCGCGCAGGCACAAGGCCACCGTCAGGAACGCGAAGGAATTGGCGCGCAGCGCGAGGGCGGTGCGCGCGTGACCGAGAGCCTCTTCCTCGCGCGGAGGCCGTTCCCTGAGCAAGCGATAAGCGAGAACGGTACACAGCCGATAGTCATTCGGAAAACCTTGGATCGCTTTTCTCAACAGATCGGTCCCGCGTTCCTCCGGCAGGAGTTCATTC
>DASRSQ010000357.1:0-2867 GCA_035656475.1 Gemmataceae bacterium
GGCCAGCGTACCGCCGATGGCGGCGGCGAGGAAGAGGTAGGTGCGCGCGAAGTAGAAGAGATTGGTGACGTTATCGGTGAGCCGCAGGTGCTGCAGTTTCTCCTTGATGCGCGGATCGCTGAGCGAAGAAAAGGTCGGCGGTGATTGAACAGCGGTGGCCATGAACAATGTCTCTCAGGTTGGACCTCCTTGTTCGGCGAATTCTTGAAAAGCAGGTACTATCTCTGGGTGGATCTTCGCTTGATATGCTCTTCCAGCTTTTGGCGTCGTGCAGCCCAGTTTGATTCGTTCACTTCGATTGGATCGCCACTATTCAGGCCCCCCCCAGTAGCAAGCGATCAATTTCTCGTCGCTCGGCATCCGTAAAAAGTAATGGTGGTTCGAGCTGATCCCGCATCGAATCACTCATGAATAGACTCCTTGTCGGTCGGCGTATCGCAGCGGCGGTTTCCCGTCATTTTGCCAGGATCCCGCGATATTAGCAAGGTTGGCATCGATGAATTGCTGATGCCAGAGCTGCGTCGAGAGCACGCCCGCGAGTCCCATCTCGACCGATGTCCGCTGTGTCCCTGGCCGCATCTGCTTGAACGCGCGGCGCCAGTGCAGGACGGCGTCGACGTCGAAGTAGCCGGTCTTGCGCAGCGATTCGGGACTGAAAAGCTGCTCGACGAATGCCGGCGGTTGCTCGCTGTGGAAGCTGTCGAACGGAGCGCGGAACATCGCCTTGCGCCGCCAGGCGATCTGCTTCGGCAGATAGCGCTCGGCCAGCTTGCGCAGGATGAATTTGTCGGTGAAGCCACGCATCTTGAGACGCGGGTCGAGATTCGCCAGGAACTTATAGACGTCCTCATCGAGAAACGGATAACGCGTCTCGACGGAGTTGTGCATGCCGATGCGGTCCCCCTTGGCGTGCATCTGCAAGCCGGGCAGGTGGACGCGAGCGCCAAGGTAGAGGGCACGGTTGAGCGGATGCCAGTGTTTCGCGCGTTCGAGGTTCAGGCCGAGGTCGGAGTAAGGCAGATGCTCGGCCATCACGCGGCGCAGTTCGGGGCCGAAGAAGCGCAGCTTCGACAGGCTGACCAGGCCGTAGATGTCGAGCCAGGGGTTCGACCCGCCGACGGCAGCGCGCGAGCGTTCGACGACCTCCGGAGCGAACATCGGCGAGCCGCCCCACTTGAGGAAAAGTCGGCGAACGGTATCGCTGAGCCCCGGGATGATATCCAGATAGCCGAGCAGCTTGTGGACCTTGTACCACGGATAGCCGGCGAGCCATTCGTCGGCGCCGTCGCCCGACAGCGCGACCTTGTAGCCCTGGCGATGCACTTCCTGCGCGAGCAGCAACAGCGCCGCACATGACGTGTCGATGACCGGACTCTCGGCCGCGCGCACGAGGCGCGGATACGTTTGCAACACCTCGTCGGCGCCAAAGTTAACGATGGTCGGATCGCAACCCAGATGGCGTGACACGATCGCGGCCTGGCTGGTCTCGTCGAGCGCGGGATCGTCGATGCGAATGGTGAACGTCGGGATGGCGTTGCCGCGAATCTTGCAGGCGAGCGCGACGACCAGGCTCGAATCGACGCCGCCGGACAGATACGAGACGACTGGCACATCGGCGCGCAGACGGCGTTCGACCGAGGCCAGCATCAAGCGTTCAAATTCGTCAACGACATCGTTTACGCTTTGCTCATTCCTGACCCCTGATCCCTCACCCCTATTTTGATCAGGGAAGTCGATTTGAAAGTGGATGCGATCGTGGACGGTGCGATGGCCGTCATTCTCAGCATGAATGTCAAGGAAATGGCCAGGCAACAACAGCGACACGCCTTCGAAGCAGGTGACCGGGCCGGGCATGGCGAAGAAGGTGAAGACGTGGTTAATGCCACGCAGGTCGGGGCGAGCGGTGACGGCGCCCGACGCGAGGATTGCCTTGATCTCGCTGCCGAAGAAAAGCCAATCGCCTTGTCGCGACCAGTAGAGCGGGCAGATGCCGAAGCGATCGCGTGCCAGAATCACGCGCTTCGCCCGGCTATCGTAGAGCGCGATGGCGTATTGGCCGTGCAGATGGTCGAACATGGCCTCGCCGTATTCTTCCCACAGATGCGGAAAGAGTTCGGTGTCGCAATGCGTGCGGAAACGATGGCCCCTGGCCTCGAGCCTGGCGCGTTGTTCGGGATAATCGAAGATTTCGCCGTTGAACACGACGGAGATGGAGCCGTCCTCGTTGGAGATTGGCTGCCGGCCATCGGCGAGGCCGACGATGCTGAGCCGGCGATTGGCGAGCGAGACGCCGTCGGCCTGGAAATAGCCGTCCTCGTCGGGGCCGCGATGCACGATGGCGTCAGCCATGTGGCGCAGGACGTCGGCAGGGAGGAGCCGATTACCCGCCAGATCGATTGCGCCGGCGATGCCGCACATGTCTCACCCTTGGAACGGAGTTGGTTCCCATCCAATTTACCCAATCGGTAAAGTTTCTTAAGAGCAATCGATGCTTGAATTGAAGATGGAAAGGAGTCGAAGCCGGCAAAATCGTCGCAGACGGTTTATTCCGATTGTCACAACGGCACTACGTCCGGCCGCCATTCCCAGGTTGCGGCCTGGCCGAAGCTTTCCTCGACCTCGACACGCATCACCTGAGGCACGAAGTTGCAGGTCTGGCGTAAGTCTTCGCGCAGACGTTCGCCGATGTAGCGGGCCAGCAGTTCCGCGGTCGTGTTCTCGATCGGCAACAGCACGCAGTCGCCCGTCGGGAAGACCCAGCGACGTTCCTTGTAACGTACGCCGATGCTTTGCATATCAGGTTCCTTGACGAGCTGAATGACGCGATTCATCGTCGGCAGCATCATACGGTGGTCGAGTTCGTCGGT
>DASRSQ010000358.1:0-3335 GCA_035656475.1 Gemmataceae bacterium
ATGGCGCCATAGCCGCCGACGATGAGGTTGTTGTTCGCATCACGGAGATGATCGCTCTGCTCGGCAACCATGATCGTGTTGCTGGTGCCGTCCGAAATGCTGACCATGGTGACTTTGCTGTGCTGAAAGAGAATGCCCTGAGCGCTGGTGATGCCGCTCCCGACGGTCGCGACCCCCTGATCCGTGGAGGAGCCGGACACGCCTGTGTAGGTGGTGAACATTTCAAAATAGTTGCTGGTGTTCGAGTACGGCGAAAAATCAGGCAAGGTCGTCGAGGGGCAGCGATACACGGGAATGGTGAGATTGTTCACCAGGCCGATATTTGCGGCATTCGTATAGCCGCTGGAACTCTGGAAAACCCACTTGCTGTAGATGGCGTTTTGTTCGATGAAGGGAAGGATGTGGACTTTCCAAGAACTTCCCCAGTTGCTCCCGTCCAGGCCCCATGGCGCCGCGTCCGAGGCGCAACCCGGAGGCATCACTTTCTTGGAGTCATGGTAGCCGTGCAAAGCCAGGCCGATGTTTTTCAGGTTGTTGATGCATTGCGTGCGAGCCGCGGCTTCACGCACTTTCTGAACTGCTGGAACGAGCAGCGCGATCAAGATCGCAATGATGGCGATCACGACCAGCAATTCAATCAGTGTGAACGCTGGCCTTTTGGTAGAACGACAGACGGTCATGGTGACTCCAATGAAATGAGAAAGCAACGAAACCGTACAAAGTATTCTTCGCGAAGATCGCCCCAACCGCAAGCCACAATCTGGTTAATTAATCCTCACAAACCAGGGTTTTTACGTAATTATATTAGTCACATTTATTAGAGAACTATCATGTGCTTGGTTCCGCCAAGGCGCTGTCGGGAAAATCGCTGCTCGTGGGAAAACGTGAGCACGAAGTATGCTGGAATAGTGCGCAGTTGGAAGACGAGATCCCGGCTGGTCCGTCGCTACAGACCAGCAAGGGTTTGGATAACTACAGCAATTCAGCTGCGAGAATCCGCCGGCGTGCGCAGGAAGTGCCCCATTCAGTTTGGCGAACTCTTCAGGTCGAAATTCAACTCCTTCGCGCCGACCACATCCGCAGAGAGCGTGGTTTGCTCGTTGAACTGGGGCGGCAGGAATTGTACGCGTCCCTCGGTCTCGCCGCTCGCGCCAACGGTTCCCGGAGGCAGCGGTTCCATCTTGTAGGCCGTGACTCGAACGGTGTATTTTCCTTTCACGACTTTCGCCAGGTAGTCGCCGTTTTTGATCGGCGCATTGACGCTTGGCAAGCTCTTGCTCGAATTGTCAAAGTAGATGACGCCTTCGGCCACCGCTGTGCCGTCGAAGGTCACCTTGCCTTTGACGGCTTCGGTTGCCAGGTCACGGGGTCCGCAACCGATTGCGATGCCAATCAACAGTGCCGCCATCAACCAAAAACAATAGCGCATGAATTCGTCCGAAGAGGAATGAGGAGGATCGGGTGATTCTAACACAGGCGAGGCGTCTTTGACAAAAGTCGCCTCACCCTTTAAATGCTTGGTATTGAGCCGAAATGCAGGTGCAACGGCTTTGTTGGGTGGGACCGGAGGAATACTGAGTGCGTAGTCAAGGCTTTGATTTGCGGTTGCGAATTTTTGGAAACGGGCCCTCGGGACCATTCAACAGCCCGAATTCTCGCGGAATGATCCCAAAGGCCGGTTCCCAAAAATTCGCAACCGCAAATCTAAGCCTTGACGGGACACCAATATCCCGTCGACAAAGCACTAGAAGTCGCCCACCAGATCGCCCCCGCTGCGAGTGCCCAGAGCATTCCAGGTGCCGATGGCGATGCTGTTGGCGACGAAGCGAACGGTACCATCGGCCAGGGCCGAGTGGACTCCGCCGGTGTGATAGCTGCGCGAGGTCTGTATTCCGCCCGCGCCGCTACCGATCGGATTGCATGGCGACTTCGGATTCACGGTTCCGCAGCTATAGCAGTTATCGCTGTTGGTGGTGTTGGGGCCATAGTAGGTCGAAACCATGTTCTCACCGACCCACGCGTTCCAGATGCGGCCGCGACGATCGTCGCCGCCCAGGCCGACCATGATTTCGCTGATGAGAAGCGTATTGCTGGTGCCATCGGTCACGCCGACCATGGTCAGCCGGGACTGATGGAAGAAGATGCCATTCTTGTTGGCGCCAAAGGACGATTCGAATCCCGCGTTGCCGGCGTAATTCGTGTGAAACCCTTCGCTTGAGACAAAGCCCATCGCCGGATCCGTTGGGCACATCAACACCGGGACGAGTTGAACGCGATTGGGGCATCCGGCCTGGCAAGGATACGCTCCGCTGCTGACGATGGTCGCGCGCATGTTGTCGTACAGAGTCCCTTGTTCGTAGTACGGCATGATGAGTACCGTCCACGGCAGGCGGTCGCGTGTGGTGAGCACACCCGGCGTGGGTAGCGAGCCCACCGTTGGGTCCGACGCATAAGGATTCAGCTGGCCCGGTGGGAAAACCTTGTTGGCATCATGGAATCCGTGGACCGCAAGAGCGAGTTGCTTGAGGTTGTTGATACATTGCGTGCGTGCAGCAGCTTCGCGCACCTTCTGCACCGCGGGAACGAGGAGGGCGATCAGAATTGCGATGATGGCGATTACAACCAGCAACTCGATCAACGTGAAGCCCAGGCGAACTTTTCGAGACGCAGCCTTCATTTACTAGAACCTCCGAAAACGATATGAGGAAGCTAACGGGAGTATTTTCGATGAAGTCGCGGAAGCTTTACAAGCCAAAATCAATTAATTATCTCTTACAATGTGCCAAATTATTGCGACTCAAATAGTGAAAGGATTATTAGATTAATATAGGATCGGCAAAAGAGAAGCCGAGAAGTCATTTGCGCTTTATGCCGCCGCGGGCAAAACGCTAATGCCGCTCATGCGCTCCAGTAGCATTGGTGGCGACTCGGCAGGCAAGAGCAACGTTTCCGGCGCGACAAAAAAGGAATGTTCCAGGGCATACTGTCCGCGCAGCTCGGCGTGGCTGATCGTGTCGGAGAACAGAAGCCACGCGGTCCCCGGCTTGAAGTACCAGAGCTTGCGCGGGGCGTGTTCCTGGAACTCATCGCAGCTCTTGAGGAAATGGTGCAGCCGAAGCATGAACTCGTCGTACTCGGTGCGTTCGAGAACCATCGGCTGGAAAATGCCGAGCAGGCCATGCCCTAGTCGGCGCACCCAGGTACTCGTCTCGCTGCGAGGCAAGCCGACTTGCTGGCCGTACTTCTCGAGCACCTTGGCGAAGGTGTCGGAGGTCATCCAGACGCGTTCATCCGTCGGATTGATGTTCACGTAGAGACGCAGGATGCGCTGGCCT
>DASRSQ010000359.1:0-1742 GCA_035656475.1 Gemmataceae bacterium
TAGGTATCTGTCACTGCGTCCGGCGCTTGGACTGGGCCGCCAAACAGTGGCTTGCGCAACCGCGCGCCCTTCACGTCACGGCCACGAACGATCAGGCCGACAGCCAGGATGATCGGTGGAACGGCGCCAGCGGCGGCGCCGATTTTCAGCCAAAGGTCCACCTTGGCATTGCCCTGCACTTTTAAGGCGTAAAGCCACCACTGCCAGAACGGATGGGGGAAGGCGTGGAGCAAATGCGTCCCGGTTAGAAAGACGACGGATGCCACCGCCGTCCAGGCAACCGCCGCGAGGATGGCGGCAAAGCCTGACTTCAGAATGAGGGAGGCGGCGCGGCTGCTCATGTCACGCTGCCCGCAAGAGATCGGCAGCGGTCGCGCCGCGGCGCTGAGCATCGGCGGCAAACCAGACCTCACCGATGGCATAGCTGTTGCCGCGGTTCTCGAACGGAATGATCACGTCTACCATGGTCGCTAGCAGCGCGATCAACGTGTCGTCGTCCCAACCGCGAAATTGTGGACTACCCTTGACCAGCGAAAAGAGCTTTTTGAAGCCCTGGGGTGCGTCACGGCCGTGAATTGAGGTGATGGAGCCGGGATGGCCGCTCACCACCTCGTTAATGTATGTGCCAGCCGCGTCATCGCGCAGCTCTTGGACAAGCACACGGTCGGGCCGCATCCGTAAAGAGGCTTGCAGCAAAGACTCCGCTGTGACGTGGCTCAGCCCAATATCGTCCTTGCTATAGAGCAACCGCACATGATTGGGCTGGGGGATGACCAGCTCCAGTGTGTCCTCAATCGTGATGATCCGCTCGGCTGGGTCGATGGCACCGATCAGCGTCTTGCTCATCGTCGTTTTGCCAGACCCTGTTGCCCCGCACAGCAGGATCGTCAGGCGACGATGAACGCAGGCTTCGAGAAAGCCTTGCAGGTTGCCACCGTCATAGAGCGCCAGCAGTTCTCCGAAGTCCTGGGCGCGCGCTTCCTGCCGATGCTGCCATTGGTTCCAACGCTTTGCGTCGTAGCGGCCGGTGATAGCGGAGAGCGGCGTCACATTCTGACCGGGCTTGCGGATCGTGAGGCTGGTTGTTCCGGCTGGGACGGCCGGCGGCAGACAGATTTGCAGCCTTTCCCCGCCGGGCAGCTCGGTGGCGCAAAGAGGATTGCGCGGCCCGACATCCTGTTTGCGCATCGCCGCGGCCAACACAGCGATGTCTTCCAAATCGACCAGAGCGAGATCGAGGTCGTGCCGGCTAAACTGACCGTTTTGCCGAACGAAGACTTCACCGGGACGGTTGATGCAGATTTCCTCGGTGGCGGGATCATCCAGCCACGCCGCGAGCGGTCGCATCAGGTAAGACAGTTGATAGGCCGCCTCACCCGCCATTGGCCTGCGCCCCTAGTCTCAGGCGATAGACGGCCGAAAAGTCCAAGTCCTGGGCGACGAATACGCTGACAGAGTCACCCTGGTTCTTGCGCAGCGTCGGCGGACTGTTGATTGAGTTTTCCAGGGCCGTATTGGCGATCTGGTTACCGCTTGACTGCGCACCGTAGACGAAGCCCATCGTGGCCTCGTTGTTGTTGCCGCTGCCTGAGTTGGCAGCCAGCGCCGTCCCGGCGTTGAGCGATCCCTGCAAGAGCGTCAACATCAGTGCGCCGCCGAAGCGTTGCCACCAATGATTGTCCACCGCACCGGGAAGCCCAGCGCGACCGAGTTCGTCGGCACCGGGCGAGTTCAGCGAAATC
>DASRSQ010000360.1:0-15523 GCA_035656475.1 Gemmataceae bacterium
TGACGCGTAACGTGGACGCTTACGCGTCACGGCTCGCCGGATCCACATTCGGAGCCCAGCTTGGCGGCGGTTGATGATTTCTTGCGGAAAGTAATGCGCAGTGGCTTGCTCCATCGCGAGCAGTTGCAGAACGCCCTTCGCTCGCTTGTCAAGGGGCGCCGCGACGATGTCGGGGCTGTCATCGAGCACCTGATTCAAGCCGGCAAACTGACGCGCTTCCAGGCATACAAGCTCCAGCAAGGCATCACGCTCGGCCTCGTCCTCGGACACTATCAGATTCTCGTCCCGCTTGGCCGCGGCGGCATGGGGACCGTCTATCTCGCCGTCGATGCGCGGACCGATCAGCACGTCGCCTTGAAGATCTTGCCTCCCAAGATCGCGCGCACCGAGGAGCGCCTGCTCGCGCGTTTTCAGCGCGAGATGGAGCTATCGCAGAAGATCAAGCATCCGCATCTGGCCCGCACCGTCGAGGCGGGCATCCATCAGGGCATCCACTTCATTGCCATGGAGTACATCCCGGGCCGGACGCTGTATCGCATTGTGACGGGACAGGGTCCTCTCCAGGTCGGCCGGGCCGCCCATCTTTTTGCGGAGACCGCGTCGGCGCTCGCCCAGGCCCATGGCCAGGGCGTCATCCATCGCGACATGAAGCCGTCGAACATCATGGTGACGCCGCACGATCATGCGAAGGTGCTCGATCTCGGGCTGGCGTTCACCGAGGGAGAGGAAGTCGAGGACATCGAGGTCGTCGGCGGCAAGGGCTACATCGTCGGCTCGATCGACTACATGGCACCCGAGCAGACGCGCGATCCGACCAATATCGACATCCGCGCCGACATCTACGCCCTCGGCTGTTGCATGTATTTCGGCCTCACCGGCAAGCCGCCGTTCCCCTATGGCAGCCTTTACGACAAGATAAAGGCCCATCGGCATGAGCCGGCGGAGCCGATCCGCAACAAGTATCCACAGATACCCGAGGCATTTGCCGCGATCGTGCACCGGATGCTGGCGAAGAATCCTTCGGATCGCTTCGCGTCGGCCGTGGAGGTGGCGTACGCGCTGGAGCCCTGGCGTGAAGCGCCGCCGCTGGCGCTTGATACGCCGGGGGATGAGGCGTACCAGAGATCGGTGCGCGATGTTATCACGCTATGGACGCCGCCGGAAGCGAAGGAGACGGACGAGGACGCGGTGCTATTTCGCATCGAGCCGGAGGAGCGGACGACGCCGGTCGACCCAGGCACCGGTTCGATTTTCCGCGACATCGATCGCGTGCAGCCGCAGATCTGGCTGCTCGCAATCGTCGGCGTCTGGGTGGCGTTGCTGATGCTCTGCGTGGTCGGGAGCTGCTTATTCACATGGTTGCGGTGAGTGCGGCTATTCGGCCTTGCGGATCTTCATGCTCGCCAGGATATCGAGGAAGTCCTGCCGCCAGATCTGCCGGTGTTCCCACGAGCATTCGCACAGAATGCCGTAGGCGGTTTCAGGATCGTTGACGACGGCAAGCATGAAATAGCGTTTCGGTTCATCATTGAACAGGCGCTTCAATTCAATGACGCGCCCGGGCCGATTGCCGACGTTCTTGCTGGTGCCGGTCTTGCCCTGGCCTTTGACCGTGTCGTCGTCGATGACGATCTTGAAATTCTTGTTCTCGTTGTCTTCCTTCTTCTCGATGTACTCACGCGCAAAGTTGGCGGCGGACTCCAGGTTGTCCTTCTTCTCGAAGGTGAAGGCGAGGAGCTGAGCGTTCTTGCGGTTGTTCTTCTCCGCGAGATACGTGCCCGCGAGCAACAGGATGCCGTTCTCATCGACGTTCTTGGCCTCGCCTAGAGAATCCCAGACACCCTTGGGAGCCGTCATCGTTATCAGGCCTTTTTCGGAATTGAAGGTCTGCATCGGCCACGGCTGTTCGCGCCAGCCTCGGCGTTCGACGGCGGCAAAGATACGCTTGCTCGCCATTTCCTCCTCGAAGGCCGCGATCTTGTCCCATTCCGGGCTAGCCACGAAAACCCAGTAGCCGACGCCGTCCTTGAAGAACATCAAGCATTCGCCAAGCCAGTTGGCGGAGCGGGCCTGCCCCTTGAACTGTAGTTTCTGCGCCTTGAGGTCGCCGAAGTCGGCCGGCTCCGCCTTGGCGGCGAGTTCGAGCGCCTCGCCGAAGTGGGTCTCGAGTCGATCGATCGCGACCTTGACCATCTGGGCGTCGCGCGGCTTCTGCATGTCGTAATCCTTCACGACCACCGCGAACCAAAGATCGTCTTCTTTCATCTTCCATGCGCTCGTGGCTTCGAGCCGCGACTGCATTTCCTTGTCGATTTCCCAGACATCGCGTGGCACGACGACTTTGAGGACTTTTTCGCTGCCGTTGCCCGTGCGGATGTTGTACCAGTAGATGGTGCCATCCGCGCTCTGCTGGCCGCCAAGGTTGGCGAGGCCTTCGGAGCCGAGGAAGAAGCTCAGCGTCAACACGATGGCGATGATAACGATCGAGGCGGCAAAGCCGACGACACACGTGATGATGAGCAAGCGCATCCAGTTAAACGGTTGCTTCGGCCTGCCGCGCTGGCGGACGAGCGTTCCACCGCCGCCGCTTTCGGGATTGAAGAACGAGTCCCCCGGCGCCTCCTCATTGGTCGCCGGCTTCGGCGGCGCGGCGGGAATCGGGGCCGCCAGCGGCGGATTCACAGCAGCGGGCTTGGGTTGAGGGATAGGTTGAGCCAGCGGAGCGGTCGCGACCGGTTTGGCTTGCGTCGGAATCGGCATCGCGACTGGCGGCGCTGTCGGCTTCACGCCCGGCTTGGGTGGATTGGATTGCTTCACCGGCGCGGGCCTCACTGGTGCTGGTTTTACCGGCGCGGGCTTGCCAGGCGCGTCGCTGCGGCCTTGCATACGAAAGCCGCACTTCGGACAGGCAACCTGGGACGCCGCTTGCAACTCCGCTTGCGTAAATTCATGAGTGCACATCGGATTCGGACAGGGTAGCTTGTTCGCCATTGCACTTCATCCTGTGGCCGCACCAATGCATGTATTATCGGAGCCGACTGCGAGAACGCAAGCGGAGATTGCACATCAACATCCTCCTCGTTCCCACGCTCCGCGTGGGGAACGCACTGCTTCGCACCGCTCCGGCGGTGCGCACCAGACGGCTTGCAGCGGAGTAACGCAGAGGCAGGAGGTTCTGTCGACGCCCTGGAGTCACGTTCAGGCGAGTGATGATGTCCGGACCGCCGGAGCAGTGCGAGGTAGTGCGTTCCCACGCGGGAGCCTGGGAACGAGGAGTGGAGACGCGTCCATGAACATCCTCCACCGTTGGCGTGTCCGCACTACGCAGCCCGAAGTAAGATGATCGAACGAACACCGCCCCGTTTCCCAAAACCAAGGATTCCGCCATGGACATGTCCAAAATGGACAAGCTCGTCTCCCTCTGTAAACGTCGCGGCTTCATCTTTCAATCGAGCGAAATCTACGGCGGCCTCAACGGCTTCTGGGACTACGGCCCCCTGGGCGTCGAACTCAAACGCAACATCAAGGACGCCTGGTGGCGCGACATGGTACAGGCCCACGATGATCTCGCCGTCCTTCCGGGCGCTCCGTCTGCCTACGAGATGGTCGGCCTCGATTGCACGATCATCATGCACCCGCAAATCTGGAAATGCTCGGGGCATTACGATCTCTTTCACGATTTCATGGTCGATTGCAAGGAGTCGAAGAAACGCTATCGGCACGACCAGGTCTGGGGCCGCTGGGTCGAGGCCAAGGGCCAGCGCATTTTCGTCGCTGTGTCGAATCCGGGCGAAGAAGGCGTCAAGGAAGCTGAGCAAAAGGCGCTCAAGTTTTTCAATCTACGTGCCAAGAACGTGGACGAGCTCAAGTGGGACGGCGATCTCGCGTCGTTGACGACGGTCCAGGATTTCTCGAAAGTCCTCGCGCCCGATGCCAAGGCGCTCAGCACGCTGACGGAACCGCGCGAGTTCAACCTGATGTTCAAGACGATCGTCGGCGCCATGGGCACCGACGACGATGCGGCGTTCCTCCGTCCCGAGACGGCGCAAGGCATTTTCGCCAACTACAAGAATGTCGTCGATAGTTCGCGCGTCAAGGTCCCGTTCGGCATCGCTCAGATCGGCAAGAGTTTCCGCAACGAGATCACGCCACGCAACTTCACGTTCCGCTCGCGCGAGTTCGAGCAGATGGAAATCGAGTTCTTCTGTAAGCCGAACACGTCGCCGGAGTGGTACAAATTCTGGCGTGATCGACGGTACCAATGGTATCTCGACCTCGGCCTCGCCAAAGAACGTCTACGGCTGCGCGATCATCACAAGGAAGAGCTGAGCCATTACTCCGTGGGCACCGCCGACATCGAGTACGCGTTCCCGTTCCTCGCCGAAGGCGATTTCGGCGAACTGGAGGGCATCGCGCATCGTGGCGATTTCGATTTGCGCAGCCACATGGAAGGTAAGCTCGTCCGCCAGGGCAACGAACTCGTGGTGGAGCTCGGCCCCGATGGCAAGCCGAAATACAAAGGCAGCGGCAAGGACCTGTCCTACTTCGAGGACGCGACCAAGGAACGTTTCATCCCGCACGTCATCGAGCCGTCGGCCGGGGCTGATCGCGCGACGCTGGCGTTCCTGTGCGAAGCGTATCACGAGGAGGAAGTGAAGGGCGAGCAACGCGTGGTGCTGAAACTGCATCCGCGCATCGCACCGTTCAAGGCCGCGGTGTTCCCGCTCGTCAACAAGGATGGAATGCCGGAGGTCGCGCAGAAGATTTATCGCGACCTGAAGAAGAGCTTCAACGTTTTCTACGACGACTCCGGCGCCGTTGGAAGGCGTTATCGCCGCATGGACGAAGCCGGCACGCCGTACTGCTTGACCGTCGATGGCCAGACGCTGCAGGATCAGACGGTGACTATCAGGGATAGGGATACGCTGGTGCAGGAACGCGTGGCGATTGCGGAGTTGGATGCGGTAATTCGCGCGCGTGTCAGTCGCTGACGCCTTTGAAACCACAGAGAGCACGGAGAGCACGGAGAGAAGACAGAGAGACTCGGAGGAAGTGCTTGGAATATTGATGGGAGATGGCCATGAGGGAAACGAGTCTCGATGAGATCAATCTGCTGACCGAGAAGATCATTGGTGCAGCGATCGAGGTGCATCGGATCCTGGGGCCAGGGCTGCTGGAGTCGACCTACAGGATATGCCTGGTGCACGAGCTTCGGTTGCAGGGATTGAACGTCGAGACTGAGAAGTACCTGGCGATCACTTACAAGAATCTCGTTGTGGAAAACGCGTATCGACTTGACCTGCTGACAGAAAAAACCGTTATCATCGAGCTGAAATGTGTGGACAGACTGCACTCGGTCCACGAAGCACAAGTCATCAGCTATCTGAAGCTCTCTGGCTGCCGAGTCGGGCTGCTGATCAACTTCAACGTCAAACTTCTAAAGGATGGCATCAAACGGCTTGTCGTATAAGGAATTCGCCTCCAGGACGTGTCAAGTCGCTGAGGAATTTGAAACCACGGAGGACACAGAGAGCACAGAGAGAAATCAGAGAGATTATGCCAACTGCAGTGGCGTTTTGTCGCCCTCACTATCCAATCGCGCCCAGTGTCGGCGACGAGATAAGTCGTCAAAATCTCTCTGTTGTCTCTCTCTGTGTTCTCTGTGTCCTCTGTGGTTTCAAAAATCGTCAGCGAACGTAACTCGCGCATTCGGAGTGTCACGCCGCCTTGCGTCCCGTCTCCGACATCGGCAGCACGACTTCTTCCGTTGCCGGCTTCTTGACGCGTCCCATCACGTTCAGCAGCGCCGGCAGGAACACGAGTGCTGTCAGCATACAGCAACTGACGCCCACTGTCAGGATCATGCCGAGGCTGGCCATGCCGCGGTGTTGGGCGATCATGAGCGTGCCGAAGCCGAGGATCGTCGTCAACGCGGCGACCATGATGCCGAAGCCGGTGACGTGGCTCAGGCGGTAGCGGCGGCGCTTGTCGCGGTTGCGGTAGTCGTGCAGGACGTGGACGCCGTTGTCGGCGCCGACGCCGAGGATGAGCGGGAAGGCGATCATGTTGGCGGGATTGAGAGCGTAGCCCAGGAGGGCCATGATGCCGAGCGTCGCGATCATGCCCATCGCCAACGGCAGCAGCGCGATTAGCATGTGCTTGATCTTGCCGAAGTCGAGCAGCAGCACGATCACCATCGCGATCAGAGCGTAGACGGCGGCCCAGAGGAAGCCGTTGCGCATGGCCTTGAGGCCTTCGAGCGTCGTGAACGGCTTGCCGGTCGCCTCCGGATCAACGGTGCGAACCGCGCTGACGAACTTGTCGAGCGGAGCGAAGTCCCACAGGCAACCCTTGCTGAAGACGCGCAACAGCCATTTGCCGTTCTTGCCGATGTAACGTTCGCGCAGACACTCGGGGATATCGGTCATGCCGATGCGCGACGGCATGGAGACGTCGTTGAGCTGATGCAGGCTGTCAGCGAGAGATTGCGTTAACTTCTCGTCGAATTCTTTGAGTCGAGTCGTTGCTTTGTCCCAAATTGAATCTATTCCTTGCATTGGCTGAGCTACCCCGCCTATGACAGTACCGGAGGAGAAGGCCCTAGTTAATGCGGTTCGGTCTGACCAAATCAGCGTATTCTGTAATCTCGCGACGCTGGCGGATAGTTCGGCGAGTGCGGCATTTGATCTCTCGCTCTGCAATTGCGAGCACAATTGACTGATTCGACCGCAGGTGCGATTAATTTCTTCAATGTTCGGCTTCGCATGCTCAATCACCTGCCCGCGCTTCGGCAGCTTGCGCAACCGCTGCTGAATATCGCGCAACATCTCGACCTTGCGGTCCTGGTCCGGCGGGATCAGCGACGCGAGCGTGATGACGCTGCTCACCTCCGGCAACTGCTCATACTTCTCTTTTAGCGCGAGCGCCTCCTCCGGCGTCGTCGTCCAGCTCACGGCGTACCAGCTCGAATCGGACGTGTGCGCGATCAGCTCCTTCTCCCACTTCACCGATTCCATGTCCTGGGCCTGCATGTGCAGCAGATTGTGGTCGTAATCGATGTTGAGCGCGAAGCCGGCGAGGATCAGCGTCAACATCACGCTGCCGGCGAGGACCCAGCGCGGGCGTTGCAGCAACCACGGCAACCATTCGCGGCGAGCTTCCTGATGTTCCTTCATCGACAGGATCATCTCATCGTCCGCCTTCTTGGCGTGGACGCGGAAGTCGAAGATGGCGAGCAACGCGGGCACGACCAGGAAGCACGACAGGGCGCACAGGAGCACGCCGCAGCCGGCGATCCAGCCGAGTTCGCTGACTGCCTTGAGGTCGGCGAGCATGGCGGCGAAGAACGAGAAACCGGTGGCAACGGCCGCGGTGACGATGCTGGGGCCAACGTGCAGCGCCGTTCGGCGATTGGCCTCCGCGATGTCGTGCCCGGCCTGGCGTTCCTGGCCGAAGCAGGTCACCCACAATACGCCGTAGTCCCCCATGCCGATCAGCATGACGGCGAACGCGGACGAAAGAATGTTGAGATGGCCGACGGTGAGCGTCAGCCAGCCAAGGGCCCAGATGGTGCCGACGATGAGCGCTGCAACGGTCATGAACGGATAGCGGAAGCCGCGATAAACAACGAGGTAGAGAAGGGCGACGCCGGCGAGCGCGAGCCACGAGGCGAAGTTGCTGTCGTTTTGCGATGCGATCATCTCATCGTTTTCGAGGACGGGCAGGCCGGTGATGCCGATGTCGATGTTGCCGTGGCGTGCCTTGACTTCATCGATGAGCGTTTTGAGAGCGTTGATGCTTTTCTGGGCGCCGGTGAAGTTTTCGGAATCGCGGTCCTTGACCGGGCTGACCATCAGCATCGCCAGCGTGCCGTCGCCGGAAAAGAAGTATTGTGGCCTGGCGAGATGATCCTGCTGGCTGCCCCCACCCCCGGCCCCTCTCCCAGTGGGAGAGGGGAGTATCGATTGCCAGGGATTGCGATATTTGTCCGGCGATTCGAGGTAGTCGCTCGCGCCGTTACAAATTGCGGTGAGCTGTTTGAAGAATTCCTCGGCTTCGCGATTGGGTTCGTTGGGCTTCCACAATTCGAGCTTGCGTTCCCCCTCGCGCAGGAGTTGTTGCACCCCGAGCGATTTCCAGCCAAAGAGCGGGTCGAGCGTGCCGAGCACCGGGGGTTCGAGCAGGAGCGACATGCCCTGAATGTGGCTCTGGACGTCGCGAATCTGCTCGGTCGGCAGGAACAGCAAGGCTCGCGAATGCAGCGAAGTCAGGTCGACCTTGTAGAACAGGCGGTCGAATGATTCGGGGCGCTTTTCAATTTCAGCTGCCAAATCATCGAGGACCGACTCCATCTGCTTGCGGTCGGCGCCGCGGACGACGACGACCATGTCATCGTCATCGCCGAACTCGTCGACATATTGACGCCAGCGTTTGAGATATTCCTTGTTGCTGCTGATAAGGTCATTGCGATGGGTGAGATAGGTAAGATTGCTGTACGTGTAATATCCGCTACCGACGCATGAGAGGAGGACGCCGGCAAGCACAAGCCAGGGACGTCGGCCGACGACGCCAACCACGGCGGCGAGCACCCGGGCCAGAAGCCCCGCCTCTTCTTGGGGTTCCGATTCCATCGCAGATTGCCTCCATGCGTACGGAAAAGCGGCGGGATTCTAGACACAAGGCCAGGAAGATGCAAGACGAAGTGCTTGGTGACGCGATCGCCGACGGAAAATTCGGTCCGCCCACCTCTGCAAGGCGGGGCAAACATCAAACCTTGTTGCAATGCGGCATCCCCCTGTTTACACTGAAGGGATGATTGGCAAACATCTCTGGCCGTTGTTCACTGGCCTTGTTGCCCTGATTTGCCTTCCTTTCCTTGTCCACGCGCAGGAGGGGGGAGGCTACAAGCATTTCACGATCGACAAGGACTATGAGGAGATCCTCGCGAAACGCTTCGAGGCCAATCGGCAGCTAGGGCCGCTCAAGGACCTCGTCAAGAAGATGCTGGCCAATCCTGATCAGCTGCCGTTCGATCCGGAGAAGTTCAAGGATGTGAAACTGGAGGACGAGAATCTCAAGAAGCTCGTGCAGGAATGGGTTGCGAACGACCCGAGCGTGCGGAAGTCGTTGCGGGACTGGCTAGACAAGAATCCGATCAACACCAAGCAGCCGCCCGACATCAAGAAGCTACAAACCGAGCTGAACAATATCGTCGAGGAAGCTCAGAAGGCGAAGCCGTCAGCGGACCAGGCAGCCCCGCCGCATTTCCCGGCGGCGATCGATGGGCCTGATCACGATGGGGACTCGCTTGCGAAGATGGCCGAGCGGGCGCTCAAGCAAACGGAGCGTTCACGGCTTGGGCAGTGGTTGCGCGAGTCGCCGGCGTGGAAACGGGCATTCGATGACCTGCATGGCACCGCGACCGATCCCACGGCGCCGCGCTGGAAACTGGAAGGCTGGCAGGCCAGGCTGCTCGATCAGGATGGCGCGTTCTGGAAGGTGGGCGAAAAGACGCTCGGACAACTGCGTAATCTTCCCAGGCCCGATATGGAAAGCTTCAACTTGTCGACGCCGGGCGTCAGCAATGTGCCGCTCCCGAATTTCGGTGGCTCATCGATGCCGTCGTTTTCCATTGGCAACACGCTCACCTGGGTACTGACGGCGTGTCTGTGCTTGCTGATTGGTTGGAGCGTACTGCGCTTTCGGCGGCGCTCGGCCACTGCGCAGGCGCCGCGCCCCGATCTCGGTCCCTGGCCGATGCGGCCGGAAGCAGTTGGCACGCGTGCCGACCTGATCCGTGCCTTTGACTATCTCGCTCTTTGGACGCTCGGGCTCTCGGTGAAAAGCTGGAATCACCATGCGGTCGCACGTTCCTGGGGCGATAAGTCTCCTGCCTGTGCGGTATCCGCGTCGACGCTGGCAAGGCTCTACGAGCAGGCGCGCTACACCGACGGCGTCGACCTCCTGAGCGATGAGGAGCGTGAACGCGCCCGGCAGGCGCTGGCACAAATCGCGGAGGCGCTCTGATGCAACGAATGCTGGCGGTGGCGCTCGCGGTGTTGGCGCTGGCGGGGCCTGTGGAAAGCCAGGAGCCGCGCACGATTCCGTTCGAGGGGGCGGAGGTTTTCTGTCACATCCTGTTTCATCAAGGACTGCAGCCAATCCAATCGACCGACGACCTTGGAGACGATCCGTCCGACACGCTGCTGATCGCAATTGGCACGCCGCCACGCAAGCAAGATTTTAGGGCGGCCGGTGGGCTGGGCCGGTTCTGTTCCAAGGGAGGCAATTTGCTTGTGGCCAGCGACCGCGCTTTTATCGAGTATGACACGCGCATCACGATCGATGGTCGCCGTTTGGTACAGCCCGTCGGATCCACCTACCGCAGCGCGCCGGAGTGCCCCTGGATTCCCAGCACAGCCGGCGGGGATCATCCGCTGTTCACTTCGTTGCGCAAGGGAATTGCGACCAATCGCCCTAGCTATTTGATCATTTTGAAAATGGGGCCACCGCCACCCCCATTTTCGATCGCGCCACTCCTCCGATTTTCGGACGATACCAGGCGCGATGACGTTCCGGGAGGCGCTGGCGGCATGGGAATGGGGAAGGGGGGATGGGTGTACATGCTGGGATCTCCCAAGGATGCGCCGCCCCGCGGGCGCATTCTGTTCATTGGCGGCCATGGCATGTTCATGAACGGCATGATGCTGCAGGGCGACAACGACAACTTCGATTTCGGCGAGAACGCCATCCGCTGGCTGCGCGAAGGTCCGGATGGCAAGTTGCGATCCAAGGCGCTGCTGATCCTGAACGGCAACGTGGTCAAGGATTTCAACATGAATCTGTCGCCCCCGGCCGCCACACCGAAGCCGCAGGTTCCCGTGCCTCCCGGGGAAGCGATCAATCGACTGCTCCGCGGCATGGAAGAGGAGGGCATGTTCCACAAAATGTTGCGCGGCTTGCTGCGGGACAATCTCCATCGCACGATCGGCGTCATCCTCGCCTTCGTGACATTTGGCCTGCTCCTCTACGGCGCCAAGAAGTTCATGGATGGACGATACGCCAGGGAAGCGACGGTGCCGTTGATGGCGGGCACGGTTGCTACGCCGGTATCGGCCCTGTCGCGCGGCCAGCAACGCAATCTCGCGCTGCATCGGCAGGCCGATGCATCCAGCCCGGCGGTACAGATGGTTGCCGCCTGGCTGCGTGCGGAGTTCGGCGTCGTAGCTTCTGCCGGCGCCGCGGTCACGTTGCAGGCGTCGGGTTTCTTCCTGTTCCGCTGGCGGTTGCAGCGCCGCGCCGACTGGGTGTTCGCGCTCGCCCGGGCTCCCGGGACCACTACCGTCACTCGCCACCAGTTCGCCTCGCTGGTTGCGATCCTGCCCGAATTGAGCGCCGCAGTCGCGTCCGGCCGACTCACATTGCTCGTGGACGGGAAAATCGTAAGACATGCAGGAAGTTGAAACGAGGGAAATTCGAAATCCGAAATTCGAAATCCGAAACAAATCCGACGATTCAAAGAGAGATATGGCTACCATCTTCGCTTGATATTCGGGTTTGGTATTTGTTTCGGATTTCGAATTTCGGATTTCGAATTTCCTCTCATCGGAACGCCTGCATGCCAGCCAGTGAAGTCGTCTCACCTCCCCCGGACTTGCAACAGTGGGCTGCCCGCGTCAAGGAGCTGCGCGAGCGGACTCTCCTTGAGGTGGCGCGCGTTGTCGTCGGCATGGACAAAGTCGCGCAGCGCTTCCTCGTCGCCTTGCTTGCCGGCGGGCACGTTCTCCTTGAAGGCGTCCCTGGCATCGCCAAGACGACGCTTTCCAAGACTTTCGCCCAGATCCTTGGCATCCAGTATCAGCGCATTCAATTCACGCCCGACCTTCTGCCTTCCGACGTTACTGGCACCTATGTGCTGGATCGCAAGACCAATGAATTCACGCTGCGCAAGGGCCCAATCTTCTGCCAGATTCTGCTGGCCGACGAGATCAATCGCGCGCCGGCGAAGACGCAGTCGGCCCTTCTCGAAGCGATGCAGGAATACCAGGTGACGATCGAAGGGACCACGTTACCGCTGGTGTCGCCGTTCATGGTGCTGGCGACGCAGAACCCGGTGGAGCAGGAAGGTGTGTATCGTTTGCCGGAGGCGCAGCTCGACCGGTTCCTGTTGCGGATCGAGATGGGCTATCCGGGCGCCGAGCACGAGAAGGCGATGCTGAAGCTGCACAGTCATCCCGTGACGCCGGCGCCGCAGATATTCACGCCGGAGGTCATCCTCCAAATTCAGGCACAGACGCACCATGTGTTCGGCAAGGAGGAACTGTTCAAGTACATCGTCGACCTGGCCGAGGCGAGTCGCCGGCATCCGGACGTCGCGCTCGGCGCCAGTCCGCGCGCGTCGCTATGCTTGCTGCGCTGTGCCCGCGCCCGCGCCCTGCTGGAGGGACGCACCTACTTCACGCATGAGGATGTCCAGGCCAACGCGCTCGGCGTCCTCGGACATCGCCTCATCATTCGGCCGGAGGCCGAGGTCGAAGGCAAGGACGTCAAGCAGATCGTGCGCGACATTCTCGAAAGCGTGCCGGTGCTTAAAGCGTAAGCGGATTATCTCCCCTTTCCCTCTGGGAGAGGGGTTGGGGTGAGGCGCTAGCCCGATGGAGATCCAAGATTACCTCGAGCATTATCTGGCGGGCAAACGCCAGCAACGCATCGCCGTGTTCGAGGACGCCGCCTCCACCAGCATCTTGATGCACGGCGTCAAGTACCTGTGCCAGCACTTCTATCACCTTTTCGACTGGTATTGCCGCTGGTTCATGTTATTTCGTCTGCGATGGACTGCGTTGCCGTCTGCCGATGATGTTTGGACCAGAATGGGAAAGTACTATGCGGACGCGATCGACATTTACCACTTGTTGTGGGTCGGCGTCACTTTCCTTCTCTACCTTGTCGGCTGGCACCTGCTCTATGACAAGCCGAGCGAGGCAAAACTGAACTGGTATCTGTGGATGATTCCGGTCGGGGTGTGTGCGTATCGCGTGTTCGAGATTCTCGCGGCCCTCGTCGAGATGTACTTTCGCGATTCGGATACGAAACATCATCAGTTCCGCATCCTCCTGCACGCGGGACTGCATTACCTGTCAGCCGGCTGTGCGTTTGCCCTGTTCTACATCTTTGCCGACTGGGGCTTTGAATCATTTACTCCGAAGAACGACGATTCTCAATTCATGGAATGGTCCGAGCCGCTCTTCAACAGCATGATGACGATTGTCGCCTTCGGCGGCTATGATCAACCCCAGAACTGGCAGGGCAAGCTGCTCACGCTTCTGGAACTCATGATCGGTTTCATGCTGGTGACGTTTATCTTCCTCAACATCACGCAGGTCTGGTACGGCAGCCGAGCGCAGCGGGAGTGACGCATGCTGTTCCGCTGGTGGAAAAATCGCCGCCGACGCAAGATCCTCGCGGAGCCTTTCCCCGCCGCCTGGCAGGCGGCCCTCGTGCGCAAGGTGGGGCACTATCACGTGCTGAGTGACGCCGAGCGCGATCGGCTGCGCCGTGCCGTGCAGATCATGATTGCCGAGAAGACGTGGGAAGGTTGCCGTGGGCTGGAGTTAACCGATGAGATGCGCGTCACGATCGCTGCGCTGATGGCGATACTGATTCTTGGCTTCGACGATTTCTATTTTGACAACGTCGAAACCATTCTGGTCTATCCCGATGAATATCGCGTCCGCCAGGAAAGCGGACTCGGTCCCGCAACGATCGTCGAAGACAGTGAACGACTCGGCGAAGCGCAGTACCGCGGTCCGGTGCTACTCGCCTGGAATGACGTCGAAGAACATGCCAGCTTCCCCGGATACGCCGAGAATCTTGTCTTCCACGAGTTCGCTCACAAACTCGACCTGCTCAATGGAGCCTTTGACGGCACCCCCAACCTGCAAAGCGACGAGCTCGCGGCACGTTGGGCGCGGGTCATGAATGTGGAATGGCGTCGGCTCCAGCGTGCCGAGCGCGCTCATCGTCACACGCTGCTCGATCCTTATGGCGCGAGCGATCCGGCCGAGTTCTTCGCGGTGACGACGGAATGCTTCTTCGACGCGCCGCATGACATGCGCGAGGTGTATCCGGAGCTGTATGAGTTGTTTCGCGACTACTATCGCCAGGACCCGGCACGCTGGCCGCCGTTTATCCCGGCCTCGTAAAGGCGGGCTGACTGGATCCTGCGACGGTGAAATCGATGCCACCCCAGACGAACAATTTACGGCATCTTCCAGTCGCTCTGCTTCGCCGGGCTGCTGAACTGATTGCCGTACCGCCCATTGCGGTCGGCGACTTGCAAGATTGGCTGAGCGGCGTCGAGGTCGGTGCTGCGGAAACCCGCCCCCTCGAGAATCGAACGCGCTACCTGTTGCGGGTTCGGCGCCGGCAGCTTCTTTACCGTCTTCGGATAACGCTGCTCGTACCGCCCCAGCTCGACATTTCCCAGCGGATTGATGTCGGTCATGCTGCTCGGACCGCCAATCGGCAAATTGATCGGCGTTAGAGGCTCGGGGGCCCGGATCTGGTCCGCGATCATTTGCTCGCGTTCCGAGATCATCTTCCCCATTTCGTTGGCGAGCACCGCCGCGAGCTGGGCGTCACTGCATTGCTTGACCAGAGCGTCCGTCACATAAACGGTCCCCGCCCCGACATGAAAGACTTCCGGATCCGTAGAGCTGATGGCAACGACGACCGGCTTGATCGTTACCCGCAGATTGTCGTTGAGCAGCTTGTCCTTCATCTGCAGAACGCGATATTCGACTTCGCGCGACGCCGGCGCATAATTGACGCGCGTCGGCCTCGGCCCACTCGGCTCGTGGAACGGCGTGCTGCCGACCTGTTGTGTCGTATTGCTATCAATCTGGGCAAGCTGCGGCGTCGACACGCAGCCGGCGAGCAGCATCAGCATCCATGGAAGGCGACTGCGCATGGCGATCTCCCTGGGCCGGCGGGAACGATAGCCAGTGGTAGTGCTGTTGTAAAGGCAGGAAAAGTATCACACCCCTCGTTCCCAAATTCCGGTTCGGGAAACTCCGTTTCCCTATTGGTCTTCCGGGCGGTAAAATACAGTCGCGGCCCGGATCTATTCGGGCAACGGAGTTTCCAAACGCACGTTCCTAAACGAGAGCCTGGGGACGAGGGCGTAACCAACCGCGACCCCACTTTAAAACATGAACGCTGCAGAACCACGTCTGTCTTTCAACGCACCCAAGATCCAGCACCAGGTCAACGAGCTGCGGCGCACTGACAATGTCCGTGGCTGGTTCTACATCGCCCGCGAGTACGTGCTGCTGGCCGCCTGCATCAGCGCCACGATAACGTTTTACACCTGGGCGCTCGCGGCCGGTGTTTCCTGGCTCTGGTTCATCCCTGTCACCATTCTCGCGATCACGCTGATCGGCGCGGTCCAGCAACGCCTGGCGACGCTGACGCACGAGGCGGCCCACTACCTGCTCTTCCACAATCGCCTGCTCAACGAACTGGC